>JBDLIO010000274.1:0-4603 GCA_039714865.1 Acidobacteriota bacterium
GTCGGCCACAAGGTCGACGGACGAACTGCTGTCGATCGTGATCCCGTCCCATGCGGTGTTGTTGCTCTCGTTGCTCTCGGCTACCGCGTCGTTGTAGTCGACAATGATCCCTACATACCAGGCACCATCGCTCAAACCGCCCGGCAGCGTGACCGTACGGCCTGGTGAGCCGTCCCCGAAGGTGTCGCCGGGGTCAGAAGCCGCCGCCTCGTTGATGGTTGCCAGGACCGTATCCCCAGTGGTGATGGTTGTGTCGTTCGAAAGATAAATCCGGGTCGTAAACCCGCCGGCGATGCTGCCGGTCCCGGCAATGTGTCCATCCCAGACGACCTGGATATCGTCTCCCGGCGCCGCAGTTGCCGGGCTGACACTGACGTTGTCCGCCACAATGTCGATGTTGTTCCCGGCATCATAGGTCGCCTCGACCGACCAGTATTCCAGGGTTCCGACGGCGCCCCCGGTGCAGTCGACCAGCCAGATCTGGAACCAGCCGTTGGGGTCGTATCCGATGCCCGGCAGTGGGTTGTTGTACTTGTCCCGGGTCCAGACCTCGTCCATGTCGACCTGGGAAGCTTCGTCCCACCACAAGACGGCGCCCATGGGGTAGTTGTCAAAGTAGTAGTCGTTTTCGGTATAGCCGATCTGCATCTGGCTGGCATCCCAGTGGGACATGATGATGTGGATTGAAAGCGCAGTCGTCAACGCCCCGGCAGGCGCGGCGTTGATATTGATCTGACGGACCGTACTGAACTGGTGCGTCGCTTGTTCACAATCCGCAGGAGCACTGATCGGAATATCCACATCAGTCGGATCTTCGCCAAAGACGACAGCCGCCGTCTTGGGCTGAAGGCTTTCGACGACGATAGTGCGTTCCGAGGGATGGAATGCCGCCGCATGGTCCCCGCCGTCCGGCCTCTCACGGATCACTCCACGAGGTTCGGCCTCTTTTTCGAAGATCCGATAGGGCCGGGCATCGACGACGGTACTCCTGTCATCGTCGAAGCCGATCGCCGCGACCAGTTGAAAAGTCTCGGCCCCAACCCTGCGGTCGACGGCCAGGAAAGCCTCTTGGCCCTCCTCGAGCCCGAAGACCTCTACCGTCCGGCTCTGGCCCGCCGAAACCGGGCCCAAAGGCCATCGATCACCCGATGCAATCAAATGACCACCCTCGACCACCGCTTCGACCCCTTCCGGACCGTCGATGGCTATGAACGCCTCGTCCCCACCGGCTTGCCATTGAATCTCAACGACAACCGTGCCGAGGTCGGAGATCCAGGGTTCTACATCGACGGCAATTCCCGCGGGCGACAATTCGGCCGCTCCCACCGCACCACTGACCGCCAATACCGATACCAAGGTCAACATCACCACGCAAAAGGACCGAGTATTCATAATCCACCTCTCAAATTTTCCCGCCGATTGTATCTCGATACCCGTCAGATTTCACCTGCCGTCAGGTCCTCGGCGAACCGGCGACCGACCTCGGTCAGGTGCAGCACCGGGCCCTCTTCGATTGCCAATCCTCGGTCGACCGTGAAGGCGATGGCCTTCTTCGTCGCCGGCACCGGCCACCCAAGATGCACATTGAGGTTCGAAACGGCGCACTCCACGGCTTCCCGCAGGGTTCCCTCGTGGTGGAGAAGATGCACCGCCAACAATCGGGCGGCGAACTCCACGCGCTGTGCCGACCGGCGTCGAATCTGGGAGACCAGGCCGCGCTCGGGCCCGAAGGTGAAGGCCCCAGCGAAGATCAGGCCGCAGACTACCGCCATCGAACCGGCGATGGAGACATCCAGCCACCGGGCCAAGGCGTATCCCCCAACGGCGCCGAGTGCCCCGAGTCCGCCTGACACCAGGAGCATCGGCTTGAAGTTCTCAACCAACAGATAGGCCGCCGCTGGAGGAGCAATCATCAAGGCGACGACCAGGATTGAGCCCGCCGCGCTGAAGGCGCCGACTGCCGTCACCGAGACCGCCGTCATCAAGAGGTAGTGGAGCAGGACCGGTGAGAAACCCAATACCGCCGCCAGCGCCGGATCCAGGGTGGCAAGTTTGAGTTCCTTGAATACCACGCTTATCAGGGCGAGGTTGAGCAGGAGGATCCCAGTCATCATCCACAGTGCCACCGGACCCAGGTCCACGCCGCCGACGATGAATCGATCAAAGGGCGCAAACGCCAGTTCTCCCAATAAAACCGAGTCGGTGTCCAGATGGACCTTCCCGGCCCACCTGGTCACCAGGACGACGCCCAGGCTGAAGAACGCGGGAAAAACCAGGCCTGTCGCCGCATCCTCGGCCACGAGGCGGGTCCGGTGTACAGCTTCGATCAATACCACGGACAGCACACCGGTCGCCGCTGCTGCCACCACCAGAAGCGGCGACGTCAGTGATCCAGTCAGGAAGAAAGCGACGACGATACCGGGAAGGATAGCGTGGGTGATCGCATCGCTGACCAATGCCAGGCGGCGCAGCACCAGAAAGACGCCCGGCAGGGCACAGGCGACGGACGTTACCACGGCGATCAGGAGGATCTCGAGTTCGGGATTCATCGATCCGCCTCACGCTTCAGTGTCCTTTGGGCTTCCCTCCGGCCCAATTCGGTCGGCGCCCACAGTCCTTTGCGGTCGGATGCGGCCAGGCCCCGTTCGGCCAACGCCGCCAAGGCGCCCTCGACGTCGATATCCGCCGGGCTCATCGTGCGCAGAACCGACACCTCGTGGGCATGATCCGGGTCGTCCGGATGCTGGAGGGAGAGGGCGTGGAGGTGCATCAAAACCGGCTCCTGACGCGGCCGGCGACGCAAGCGGCCCAGTTGCAGACGCCGCCATACGAGACCCCGTTCCGGCGCCACCAGCAACGACACACCGACCAGGCCTGAGAGGATCAATACGATCGTCGGACCGGTCGGCAACCGGGGCACGATGCTGGAAAGCACGGCGCCGCTGACGCCCGCAGCAATACCAATGCCGGCGGCAACCGTGACCATCGATCCCAGCCGCCGCGTCCACTGCCTTGCGGCGGCGCCGGGAGCGACGATCATCGCCGACATCAGGACCACGCCGACTGTCTGCAGTCCCAGCACGATCGTCACGACCAGCAGCGCCGTCACCAGCCCGTCCAAGCGACCCATCGGCAGCCCGAGGCTCTCTCCGTAGGCACGGTCGAATGTCAGGACCTTCATCTCTTTCCACGCAAGCATCAAGACAAGCAGGACCACCGCCGCCACCACGGCCATGATGATGACGTCTGCCCGCAGCAACGCCGCCGCCTGGCCGAAGAGATAGGTCTCCAGTCCCGCCTGGGCCGCATCCGGCCTCTTCTGGATGACGGTCAACAACACCAGCCCCAGACCGAAGAAGACCGACAACACCAGGCCCAGGGCTGCGTCATAAGGCACACGGCTGCGCCCTACTATCAACCGAACGACCAGCGTGCCCAGCCACCCGGTGACCGCCGCCCCCACCAAAATCGGCACCGTCGCCTTGGAACCGGTGATCAAGAAAGCCAGGGCTATGCCCGGCAGGGCGGCATGGGACAGGGCGTCTCCCAGCAGGCTCTGGCGCCGCAACACGGCAAAGGAGCCCAGGAAACCGCTGACCGCTCCCAACAGGCCGGCCCCGAGGGCCACCACCCTCAGAGTCCAGTCGCCGAAGATCTCCACTCAGTCACCCCTGGCCGTTCGGGCCGCCAGGACCCCAACCCGCCCACCAAAAGTGAGACGGAGGTTGTCCTCAGTGAACGTCGTCGCCACCGGGCCGGCAGCAATGATGCGCACATTGAGCAGAGCCACATGGTTGAAATATTCCGCAACCGTTTGCAGATCGTGGTGCACGACGACGACCGTCCGGCCTGCATCCGCCAACTCGTCCAAGACCCTGACGATCGCCCGCTCGGTCGGGGCGTCAACCCCCTGAAAGGGCTCGTCCAGCAGGTAGATCTCGGCATCCTGCGCCAGGGCCCGCGCCAGCAGAATGCGCTGCTGCTGGCCTCCCGAGAGTTGGGCGATCGGGCGATGGGCGAAGGACGACATTTCCACCTGCTCCAGGGCCGCCTCGGCGGTCGCACGTTCGGCCGGCCCGGGCCTCATGAACCACCCCAGCCGGCCGTAGGTCCCCATCGTGACGACGTCCAGCACATCGGTGGGGAAGTCCCATTCCAGGGTTGCCCTCTGCGGCACGTAGGCTATCGAGCCCCGGACCTCACTCCCCGGCTTGCCGAAGATTCGCACCGCGCCCGCAACGGGCTCGATCAGGCCCATCACGGCCTTGATCAAGGTGCTCTTGCCGGCGCCGTTGGGGCCGACGATCGCCGTTCGTGTGCCCGGAGATACCTGGAGATCGAGGTCCCACAGCACCGGCGACCCGGTGTAGGCGACCGTCAGATCCTCGACCTCGACGGCCGGCACGACCGATGCATCCATCACCGGTCTCCGCCCAGGGCCGCAACGATGGTTTCCACATTCGCCCTCACCGTGCCGACATAGGTCGCCGCCGGGCCGTCCGGACTGCCCAGTGCATCGGAGTAGAGGGAACCACCTTGACCAACCTCGAACCCCCGCGCCGCCACTGCCTCCCGAAGGGCCTCGATCGTACGTGGCGAAACC
>JBDLIO010000275.1:0-4585 GCA_039714865.1 Acidobacteriota bacterium
GGCGACGACATTCCCAGTGTCGGGCCCGACGCCGAGATGAAGGACGTTATCTACGAGATGAGCCGAAAAGGCCTGGGCCTGACGACCGTTCTTGATCAGTCCGGCAGGCTCCAGGGCGTCATCACCGACGGCGACCTCCGGCGGTTGATGGAACGAGGGGGCGACCCGATGAGCCTCATGGCTTCAGAGGTCATGCATCCGGGTGGCGTCTGCATCGGGCCTGAGGAACTCGCGACGGCTGCTTTGAAACGGCTGGAAGAAAGCCGGATCACCTCGTTGCTCGTGTGTGGTGAAGCTGGAGCGGTCGAGGGCGTGCTTCATGTCCATGATCTCTGGGGTGTTGGGTTGTTTTAGGGCCGGCAAGTTCGATCCTGACGCTGCCACTGTTCACTGTCACTGTCCCGGTCTCTGCCAACTGACGCTGACCCTGTATCCCACCCCGGCCTGACGGCACCTCCCGTCGGAGAAGCGCACTCTCAGAATCCAATTGACGGATTGCGATTGAGAGGCGATCCTGTCGCCCTGACGGAGGAACCGTGAAGCTGACAATTCTGACGACCGGTGGCACGATCGATAAGACCTACAACGAGTTCGACGGCAGTTTGAGCAATGCGCGGTCGGTATTGGATACGATTCTGGGGAGCCTGCGCTTGCCCGATGTCTTCATCCGCCTGGAAGCAGTGATGTCCAAGGATTCTCTCGAAATGGACGATCAGGACCGGGAACGCATCCTCCATGCGGTCAGAGCGGCGCTACCGACATCGGACGCCGTCGTTGTCGTACACGGGACCGACACCCTCTCCAAGACCGGAGACGTTCTGTATCGAGAGTTGGCCGATCTCGAGGAACCGGTGATTCTGACCGGCGCGATGCGCCCCTACGAATTCCGTGATACAGACGCCCTGCAGAACGTCACTGAGGCACTGCTTGCCGCCCGGTTGCTGCCTGCCGGCGTGTACGTCGCCATGCACAACCGTGTGCTGTCCTTCCCGGGTGTCTTCAAGGACCGTCAGGCCCTGACCTTCCGTCCCAAAGCCGAAAGCTGATCGCTGAGCATCTTTCAAAAAGCCACAAGAAGAGCAGCCACAAAGAGGCACAAAGAGGCACAAAAATGGAGAAGAATATAGGGCGGGCCTAGACTGACAGCTGACAGCTGAGAGCTGATAGCTGATAGCTGATAGCTGACAGCTGACAGCTGACAGCTTTCTATTCCCCCGCTGCGATCTTTTCCGCCCGTTCCAAGGCGTCGAGGGGTCCGAGGCCGACCAGGATGTCGCCCTCTTGCATCCGAAAATTGCTCGCCGGGTTGAAGCAGGTGTCGTCGCCGCGTTTTCTCGCAATGATGATGATTCCGAAATTCCTCCTGACGTGAGCTTCGGCCAGGGTTCGGCCTTCCAGCTCCGAGCCCGCATGCACGGTGATCTCCGCCAACTCCAACTCCATTTTGCTGTCCAGCAAGGAGGTGTCGATGAAGTCCATCATCTGTGGTTTGATGGCGGTCAGCGCCAGTCTTTTGCCGCCGAGCTTGTAGGGGTTGATCACCTGGTGCGCGCCGGCAAGACGCAGCCGTTCTTCCGCTCCATCTTCAACCGCGAGCCCGATGATGGTGATTTTCGGTTGCAGTTGTCGTGCGAGGAGGATGGCATAGACGTTGTGGGCATCGTCGCCGAGGCACGAAAGGAAGGTCTTGGCCCTTTCGATGCCGGCGGCCCGAAGAACTTCCTCCCGGGTGGCGTCGCCCTGGACCAGGGGGACGTGGTTCTGCTCGAGCTGGTCGCAAACCTCGGAGGACTCTTCGACGACGACGAAGGTTTCGGAACTCTCGATCAGGACCTCGGCAACGGCCTTGCCGAGCCGCCCATGACCGCAGACGATGATGTGGTCGGACATTCGTTTGATCATGGTGTGCTCCCGGTTTTTGTCGATGAAGCGGCGAAGGTTGACTTCGAGAACGGCCCGGGCCAGTTCCGTTCCGGTGAAGAGAATGACTCCGATACCGGCGAAGGCCATGAATATGGTGAAAATACGACCGGGCACCGAAAGGGGGGCAACTTCTTTGAAACCGATCGTCGTCACCGTGATGGTTGTCATGTAAAGGGCGTCGAGAAGGGACATGTCTTCGATCAGTGAGTAGCCTATTGTCCCTGTCGCAACTACGGCGCATCCGGCGAGGGCGGCGGAAAAGACGGCACGGCGTCGCGACGATTGCATGAGATCATCGTAACCCGGAATGAAGGGTCGCAGAGATGAGGAGGGTCAAAGAGGTCGAAAGGGTCAAAAAGGTCAAAAGGGTCGCCACATTCTGCGCCGACATGAATGCTGGGGTTCGAGTCACTGGATCCGAAGGAAAACGAAGCGGGTTGCGACCTTTTTGACCTCTTCGACCTCGTGGACTGTCCGAGGTGATAGCATCAGCATGCTCTGCAGGAGCGGTGGAGGGTGCTGTGGTCAAGGCAGACGGCAAAACATTCGAATTTTCAGGTGAAGATGCCATCACACCGGAGGTCCTCGAGACGTTCCCCTACGAATATCGTGGACGGGACGCACTTGTAGAGCTGGACAGTGACGAATGGAGCTGTGTGTGCCCCTTTTCCGGTCTCCCGGATTTTGGGACCGTGATCATCCGCTACATCCCCTCGGACCGGTGCATCGAGCTGAAGTCCCTCAAGTACTATCTGACCTCTTTTCGGCAGGTTGGGATCTACCAGGAACATGCCGCGGGGCGTCTCCTGGATGATCTCGTGGCTGCCTGTGACCCGAAGTGGATGGAAATCGTGTTGGACTATAGAGTGCGTGGCGGGATCCATACCGTCGTGACGGTGGAGACGGGAGAGAAAAGAAACCCCCTCTGATGCGAACACGCCCACCACAATCTCTCCAAAAAATGGGTTGAAAACTGTTCTCGGTCTTCTAACCTTGTTTAAAAATCAATACTATAGAATTTCGTCCTCAGGTAGTGGTCCAGACGGGCTGACGCGGGAGAAGTTGCTGTCGAATTGGGTCGCCGGCATTTCTGCGATCGATTTCTCTCGATCGAGGTGGCTTTGGGGTCGATGCCAGGGCGCAATGGTATCCTCCTGGGCAGGACAGGTTTTTCGAATTTGAATAGAATATCCTGGGTTCTGGTGGGTTTGGTCATTGGGGCGCGCCTTCTGTGGTCCGATGAGAGTGCGCTTCGGCTCGAAGAGATTTCAGTAGGACAGGGCCTTTCCCACAGTGTCGTCAACACTGTCTTCGAGGACCGGGACGGTTTCCTGTGGGTGGGGACGGACGACGGCTTGAATCGGTATGACGGGTATGACTTCACCGTCTGGAGGCGAGACCTCGACAGCGAGGACTCCTTGCTCAGCAGTCGAGTCCGCGACATCGACCAGGATGAGAACGGCCGGCTCTGGATTGCGACGGAGCGTGGCATCAATATTCTCGATATTGAAACGGGACGAATCTCCTCCTGGGACAGCTTTGTGGGAGCGGATGAGCCGGCCTTGAGGGAACGGGTGTGGTCAATCATGATCGACTCGCACGGGACGGTGTGGGCGGGGTTGGATCGATCCGGTGTCTGGTGGATGGGTCGGGGCGATGCAGGGTTTTCGGCGATAAGAAAGCCCGGCGGTGTCGGCGGCAATGCCACCGGCCGATGCATGTCGTTGCTCGAAGGCAAGGACGGTGGTGTATGGGCTGCGGGTTCCTTCGGCCTGATCCGAGTTGATCAAGGGCGGAAAGAGGTCTCTGCGGTGGTTGAAATGCCGTCGGCGAAGAACGGGCTGCCGACGGCCCCGGTTGACCTTTTTGAAGACGAGGATGGAACCCTGTGGGTGGGGAGCAGCCGTCTCGGATTGGTTCGGGTCGATGGCGAGCCATTGAGGGCGACTCAGGTCTTCGATTGGGAGTTGCTCGACCAACACGCCGGCCTCGAACATGTTCGGGCCGTCACCAAGGACCGTCAGGGAAATGTATGGATCGGAACCGTCGAGGGAGTACATTTATTGACGGCCTGGGCGCTGGAGCGATCGGGGGAGGGGAACCGGGTGGAATCCCCGGTAAGGATGGCCGAGGGATTGGCCGTGGTCTCCGCTTTGGAAAGTCGATCCGGGATCCTCTGGCTGGGCACTCGGGGCAGAGGTCTCCTCAAAGTCAACCCGGTGGCGATGCGTTTTCGAAATTTATCCCATCGTGAGGGGGACCGAAATAGTATTGCAAGTGAGATCGTCTGGGGCATCCACCAATCGAGGGATGGGGCTCTTTGGGTGGGAACATCAGAAGGGCTCGACCGGGTCGATCCTTCCGGGGATCAGGTGCAGCATTTCCATCACGATCCCGATTTCCCAGACACGATGAGTCCCGGTTCGGTTTCGGTGGTTATGGAGGATTCCGATGGCTTCATCTGGGTGGGAACCCCTTGGCAGGGGCTCAAACGTTTAGATCGGACTACGGGCAGATTCCGGCACTTTCGGCCCAGCCGTGAAGACCCATCAGACATTGCGAGTAGTTGGGTCGGGGCACTACTCGAAGATCGAAAGGGACGATTGTGGGTAGGAACCTCCGATGGTTTGGACAGTCTTGACCGTGAGACAGGGAGTTTTGA
>JBDLIO010000276.1:0-4579 GCA_039714865.1 Acidobacteriota bacterium
GACCTCTTTGACCCCTTCGACCTGTTTGACCCCTTTGACCTTGTGTACTCAAAGACCCATCTGATCCCTCTGGCCCTTTTGACCTCTTTGACTCTTCGACCCTTTGACTCTTCGACCCGTGTTTTTCCTAAGGAAAAACCCGTCCCCAATCATCCTTCATACTGACAACTGTCCAACCCCCGGCCTCGGCTTCTTCGAGTCCCTTGTCCAGGCGCCCGACATGGGACTCCCGGTCGTAGGCCCACTCGCGGTCGGCATCGTCGTGGTGCACGTAGAGCATGAACCGTGGGCCTTCCCCGGCTGCAGTCCATTGCAACATCTGGAGGTCGCCATCGGAATTACCGAAGGCAGCGATGGGACGGCGCCCGATGTGGCTGTTGATGCCGACCGGTTTGTCCTCCTTGTCGTCATAGAAATTGAGTTCGGGCAGACGAATGAGCACCGGCTTCCCGTCACGAAAGTCGAATTTTGTCTTGATGCTCGAGCCCACGACCTGCTCCGGGGGAATCCCGTAGACTGCCTCGGTCCATGGGCGCATGAACTCGATGCCGCCGCCGGAGACGATGAAGGTCTTGAAACCGTTGGCACGAAGATAGTCCAGCACCTCGAGCATCGGCTGAAAGACCATTTCGGTGAAAGCACGGCCGGTCGTCGGGTGCTTCGCCGTCACCAACCACTGCAAGACTATGTCTTCGAATTCTTCGGTTGTCATGCCGGCATGAGTCGCCATGACCAGTTGCAGCAGACCGTGCTCGCCGGAGGCCACAAGGGCTTCCATATCACCTTCGAGCACCGCCTTGAAAGGCTGCTCGGTCGCCCACTCAGGATGCTCGGACGCCAGGGCCTTGACCCGGTCGATTGCGAAAAACAGCTGGAAGTAGGCCGGCTTTTCCGACCACAGGGTCCCGTCGTTGTCGAAGGTGGCGACCCTCTCCGGCGCCGGCACAAAATCCGGTCCTGTCTCATCCGTCACTCGCGCGACAAAATCAATAATCGACTGTTTGGCCGCCCCTTCGTTCCACGAAGGCAGCGGATCGCTCGGCGCAGTTGCACTCTCCTGCTCACACTTCGAGCAGCATCCCAACCCAAGGCCCAATACCACCACAAGTCCAATGACCACTTCAAACCTGTTCGTCCCATTTCTCATCTCGTTCCTCCTGCTGTTCGGAGAGGACCTTGCATCCAAGGTTCGTTTTTGACGTTCACTGTGTTTTCCACTTCGACCCTTCTACTCTTGTTCTCTTAAACTCTTATCCGACCGCCACAACTTTCACGACTTCACTGACAATCTCATGCGCCGACATGCCCGCCGCATGGGCCTCGTAACTCAACATCAGGCGATGTCGCAGGCAATCGTGCACGACGGCGCGGACATCGTCCGGCGTCACATGGTCCCGCCCGGCCAACCAGGCATGAACCCTCGAACAGCGATCGAGCGCCAGGCCGCCCCGCGGACTGGCCCCAACCTGGATCCACTTGGCAAGGTCCTCCGAATACCGCTCGGGATAGCGCGTCGCAAAGATCAGGTCAACGATGTAGGTGTCAATCGCCTCGGCCACATGAATCGAGTCGATCTCCCGCCGAGCCTCAAAGACGACCTCCTGCACAATCGCTGCCTCGTCCTTTGACCTCTTTGACCCCTTTGACCTATTTGACCTTTCTTCCCCCCGAACCAACCGAATAATCTCCCCTTCTCCCGCCTCGTCGGTGTAGGTAATCAGAACGTGCATCAAGAATCGGTCCATCTGCGCCTCGGGCAGCGGATAGGTCCCCTCCTGCTCGACCGGATTCTGGGTTGCCAAAACCATGAAAAGGTCCGCCATGCGATGGGTGGTCCCCGCGACCGTGACCTGCCGTTCCTCCATCGCCTCCAGCAGGGCCGCCTGCACCTTGGCCGGCGCACGGTTGATCTCGTCTGCGAGGACCAGGTTGGCAAAGAGCGGCCCCGGCACGAAGCGGAATTCACTCTTACCCTCATCCTGGTAGTACATTTCCGAACCGGTGATGTCGGACGGAAGGAGATCCGGTGTGAACTGAATACGATTCAAATCCGCATCCAGGTTTTTCGCTAACGCCTTGACGGCTCGCGTCTTGGCCAGGCCCGGCAGACCCTCCAATAGGAGGTTTCCGTTAGCCAAAAGACCGATCAGCAAACGCTCGACCACGTGTTCCTGGCCGATAATTGAGCGCTCGATGCGCTCCTTGAGTCCAAGCATCTGTTCGCGTGCTGACATCTATCCCCCCATGAACTGGAAATTCAGGCCGGTGAAGATCTGAAACTCCGGCTGACCGACACCGTCATGCAGAATCGTGAACTGCGGCTCGATGAACATATTGAACACGGTCGTGCCCTTCTGCACGACCTTGCCGATACCAAACCCAAGCGGCACGCTGTAGGAATCATTCTCCAGATCGAAGACCCACGAAGAGGCCGAGCGCAGATAGGTCCCCTTCCCCAGTTGCAGGAACAAGAAGGGCTGAAGTACGGCCAGGCTGGTATCGCCGCCGTCACCTGCAAAATCCGTCTGGTAGGTCAGCAGTCCACCCCACTGCACCACCGGTGAGCTGGCGTTGAAATAGACCGCAGCGGCGCCCGCCTGCCAGACATCGGCCCCGAGAGCATCCTCGGTAGCGGTCGGGGCTGCGATCAACGGTCCCACGCCGATCTGTACCGGTGAGGACTCATCCGACATTAGGTAGGCTGCGAATGCGTTGAAATCCCCCAGGCCCGATGTTGAATCGACCTTCCCCGGCGTCGGCATCGTCGAAATCGGCAACGAGGCTCTCAAGAGAAATTTTCCAAATGGCCTGGCGTAGCGAAGCCATGCGGTATTGGCGCTCTCGTCGGTGCCGTAAAGATCCGACATGTAGTAGTTCTGGACATTGAAGGCCACCATGTTGGCCAGCGGGTTATTGGCATTTGCAGCCGCGTTTCCGCCATCTTGCGCAAACAAGGGCGCCGCACCGACCCCCAACAGAATCCCGATGATCACAAACGTACCAACAGTCTTTGACATTTGCTCACTCCCATAGTTTGGTCGGCCGACACTACCACACGCGCCGCCCCGCAATCTCATGGCCTCCTGCCACAGCAGCCAAAAAAGCCGAACCGGACACGAGGTCCGATTCGGCGATCATCGGAAGGCCGAGCTGTCACTCAGTGACTGGCCGGCACCAACTTCTCCATCACCTGGTCGACGCCGAACGAAGCGGCTTTCTGCCGCGGCGGGTAGTCCTTGAAAGACGCCAGAAACTGGCTCACATACGCTTGTGCGGGAACCAACATGTAGGCGCGATCGAGGAACCAGTCGTCGTAGGTGTTCGAGGTAATCTGGCTTCGCTCGTAGGGATCCCGGCGCAAATTGAAGAGCAAGGGAATGCGCAGGGGCACAAATGGCTCGCGCCACGCCTGGAAAGTCGCCTCAGCCCGCTGCTCCATGAAGATCAGCTTCCAGTCGTTAAACCGGAGCGCGGTCAAATCACCATCGTCGGAGAAGTAGAAGACCTCGTGGCGAGGCCCTTCATCAACCTCGCCGGTGAGGAACGGCAGGAAATTGTAGCCGTCGAGATGTACCTTGTAGTTTCGGCCGATGGCTTCGTGGCCCGTGAGCAGCTTCTCCTTGACGTCGGACTCTCCGGCAGCCGCGAGAAAGGTCGGCAGCCAGTCCATGTGGTGCATGATCTCGTTGGAGATCGATCCAGCCTTGATGTGACCGGGCCAGCGAACCATCGACGGCACGCGCCATCCACCTTCCCAGTTGGTATTCTTCTCACCACGGAAGGGCGTCATCGCCGCATCGGGCCAGGTGTTCATGTGGGGACCGTTGTCGGTAGAGTAAAAGACGATGGTATTGTCGGCGATGCCAAGTTCGTCAAGCACCTTGAGAAATTGGCCGATATGCATGTCGTGCTCGACCATGCCGTCGGAGTACTCGTCCTGCCCGGAGATGCCGCGCAGCTCTTCCTTGACGTGGGTCCTAAAGTGCATGCGGGTGCCGCTCCACCAGACGAAGAAGGGCTTGTCGGCGGCATGGGCCCGCTTGATGAAGTTGATCGCCGTGGCGGCAGTATCGTCGTCGACGGTCTCCATGCGCTTCTTGGTCAGGGGGCCGGTGTCTTCGATCTCCCCGTCGGCATAGGAGTGGATCACCCCTCGCGGACCGAACTTCTCCATGAAGGTCGTACCGTCCGGAAGCACCATATCGCCGGGGTAGTCCTCGTTCTCGGGCTCTTCCTCGGCGTTGAGGTGGTAGAGATTGCCGTAAAACTCGTCAAAACCATGGTTGGACGGCAGGTGCTCATCCTTGTCACCGAGGTGGTTCTTGCCGAACTGCCCGGTCATATAGCCTTGGTTCTTCAACAGGCCGGCAATCGTCGGATCTTCTTCCTGCATGCCCAGGTCCGCGCCCGGCAGACCGACCTTCGACAGGCCGGTACGAAAGACGCTCTGCCCCATAATGAAGGACGCACGTCCAGCCGTACAGCTCTGCTCGCCGTAGTAGTCCGTGAAGATCATGCCTTCATCGGCAATGCGGTCGATGTTGGGCGTCTGGTAGCCCATCATGCCCATGGTGTAGGC
>JBDLIO010000277.1:0-4569 GCA_039714865.1 Acidobacteriota bacterium
GGATAAGTAAAGTATGTCAATGGCAGACTTAGGTGTTAAGTCGTACGCTCGAATTTCAAGCGCTTTACCGTTGCCGGGTCTCGTAGAAGTGCAGTTGCAGTCCTACGATTGGCTGCAAAAGGAAGGCCTATACACCCTATTTGATGAAGTTTCACCAATTGATAGTTTTAATGGTTTGCTGCGGCTTTATTTTCCTGGATCAAAAGCTGTGGAGGCAGGACTTGACTTGAATTATCGTTTTGGGGATCCAAAACGCTCTCAGGAAGAATGTCTTGACCGTGACTTAACATACAGTGTTCCACTTAACGTTGATGTCGCGTTACTCAATCAGGAGACCGGCGGGATTGTCCAGCAAGATATCTTCCTGGGTGATTTGCCTTTGATGACTGAGAATGCCACATTTATTATTAATGGAACTGAACGGGTTGTTGTAAGCCAGTTGCACCGGAATCCACAGACGGCGCTTCTCGCCCACGACCATCAACTGCAGCCCTTCGGTCCAACCGGGGATGACGCGATTGAGCGGGAAAGTCGCCGGCTCGCCGCGTTTGACGGACGAATCGAACATCGTGCCGTCAGTGGTCCAGCCACTGTAGTGAACCGTCACCTTGTCCCAGGCATCGGGATGATCAGTACCGGTGCCGGCCTGGAGGACCTTGCTCGCCAGACCGCTGTCGGTCTTCACTGCGTCTTTGGGAGCCGCTGCGACGTCCGCAGGGGCGGGAATGTCCTGTGCCGAGGGGATCGAGGCGGTTAGGAGAAAAACCAGGGCGATAACTGCAGAATATGTCGTAATCTTCATGGGCGACACCCTAACCTGAATGCCGGCGAGGCACAAGTAAGACAACCCCAATCACAAAAAAACGTATGACAGAGGTAACCGAACGACTGTATGCTGGACACTCACTCTTTGACATTCGGGGTGCACCGGTGAGTACCCGGATCGTGAGGATTTTTGAAAGGACGTGATCTGAAATCCGGCGCTTCGACCGAAGCCGTCTTTCCCGTTGAGGAAAGGCCGGAAGTCGAGATTGACGAACGGTCGGTCATCCGGCCCTCCCCGGTGACGACGCCCTTCGGCATTCGGGTGGGGGAAGGGTGGACTGCGTGGCTCTTCTTCGTCTACTTCTTTGTATTGGCCTGTGCACATTACGCGGTCAAGAGCGTCAGACAGGCGACATTTATCGACAGTTGGGGTGCGGAACAACTGCCTTGGGTATTTTTGGCTCTGGCGCTGGTGTCCTTTCCGGTGCTGGTCCTCTACACACGTATGGCCGCTCAACACCGGCTTCATCGCACGATCATCGTTTTCTGTGTCCTTCATGGATTGACACTGGCGGCCTTTTACGAGCTCTTTGCCCTTCCCGGCCGGTGGGTGCCGGTCCTTTTCTACGTCTGGTCGACAGTGGCTTTCGGTGTGGCGGTCTCTCAGCTTTGGTCCTACGCCGGACAGGTCTTCAACCCACGCCAAGCCAGGCGATTGTTCGCCTTCGTCGGCGCCGGAGGCTTGCTGGGCGGAATCCCTGGGGGGTTGCTGGCCCGCACGGTATCGGGACGGGCCGGAACCTACACCACCCTGCTGATCTCCGGATCGTTGTTCATTGCGGTCGCCATGGTGGTTTTTCTGATCGAACGGCAGAGGTCTTTTGGTGGGGGGGGCCACACCGCCCGTCTGGAGGACCGGTCCATCCGGGAAGCCCGAGGTGGGCTGAAGACCGTTCTGGGGTCACGCCTGCTGGAGATGATCGCCCTGATGATGATGGTGACGATGATCGCCGCCCAGATGGTCGAGCTGCAATTCAACTGGGCCATCCAGTCGGTCACCACGGGTCTCGACCACCGGACTGCAATGTTCGGGGGCGTTTTCAGTGCGATGGCCCTTGTGGGTTTTCTTTTCCAAATGACCTTCACCCGTCGTATCCACCGTGGATTGGGTGTGGGTTTCAGCATGAGGGTGCTGCCGGTGACGGTGGCGGTATCGACGCTGTTTTTGATTCTCGCAGTCGGTATCGTACCGTCGATGATCGTTGGTGCAGCCTGGTGGCTGAAGATCAGTGAAGGTGGTCTGCGCCACTCGATCGACCAGGCAACCCGGGAGTTGTTGTTCCTGCCGGTGCCGGTGGGTTTGCGCCGCCGCGGCAAAGCGTTCATCGATATTTTTGTGCAGCGCTTCGCCAAGGGTGTGGCAGCGGTCCTCCTTCTTCCGGTGTCTTTCGGAATATTCGGGATGGCCCATGTCGGTATCATGACCCTGGTTGTCGTTGGCGCATGGCTGGTGATTGCCGAACTGACCCGGCGTGAATACGTTCGGGCCTTTCGGGAAGGCCTGAAATCCGGCAGTGTTTCCGAACCCGATCCTGTCGACCTGGACAACGTCACGACGATGTCGACCCTCGTAGAGGCGCTCGGGAGTTCGGATGCACGAGAGGTCATTCACAGCATCGAGTTGCTCGCTTCCCATGGACATGGCCGATTGGTGCCCCCGTTGTTGTTGTACCACGATGACGCCGAGGTCCGGCGACGGGCCATCGAGGTCCTGGCGGAGGAGGGTCGTGAAGATGCCGCAGGCTTGATCGAGCGGGCGATCGGTGACATCGATCCCGTGGTCCGAAGTGCGGCGGTCAGTGCCCTGGCCACCCTCAAGAAAGAGGATGCTTCGTTGATGATGGAGGAGCGGCTTGATGACCGGGATCCCCGGCTGAGGGCGGCTGCAGTTGCCTTTCTCCTGGATTTGGGGAGGCAGGAAGCTCGAGACAAGGCCTCCGAGGTTTTGCTGCGAATGTTGTCCGATGGCGATGAAACGATTCGTTGCGAGGCCGCCAAGGCACTGGGGCAGGTCAATGAAACCACGGGCGAGGGGCGGTTGATTCAGCTCTTTTACGACCCTGACCGTCAGGTGGTCCTCGAGGCCATTCGAGCTGCCGGCAGGCGGCAGGAACGGGGCCATTGCAGCCCCTTGAGCATCCCGGTCCTGATATCCCTGATGGGCGACCGGCGGTTCAAACATGAGGCTCGGGAAGCGATTGTCGCCCATGGAGATCAGGCCGTCGACGCCCTTGTCTTGTTCATGAACTCCCCGGACGAGCAGATCTGGGTCCGACGTGCCATCCCCAAAACGATGGCTCTGGTCGGCGGATCGGAGGCCGTTGCGGCCCTGATGGACAGCCTGGGGGTTTCGGACGCCTTCCTCAGGTCCAAAGTCATCGAAAGTCTGGCCTCGCTCCGGCGCAAGAACCCTGAACTGGAAATGCCGTCCGAGCCGGTCAAGCGTCAGACACGCGAGGAGGCCAGGCGATATCTCAGCGACCTGGTCGACCTGATCGCCGTCAGTTCCCCCCATCATCTCCGGTTCGACGGACCTCATGCCGAATGGGGCTGCGAGGGTCGGGTTCCCACGCTGTTGCAGCAGTTCTTGGCTCGCCGGATGCGCCGGGCAATCGACAATCTATTCGGCCTGCTGGAACTGGTTTATCCCCCGGAGGATATTCGGGCTGCTTCGAGGAGTCTCTCGAGCGGCCAGGGGGTGCTGGTTGCGCGGACCCTCGAATACCTGGATAACAGTCTCACCGGAAGCGTTCGCCGTAACCTCTTTGCCGTGATCGAGGATCTGTCGATCGACGACAAGGTCCATAAGGCGGCACAGCTGTTCTCTCTCCATGTTCAGAGCCCCGAACAGACGATGAGGCGTTTCCTGGCCCTCGATCTGGGACGGGACCCCGATGCCCTGGGGCTTGTGGTCTCGACGATCTATGGGGTTTCAATCGATGGGGTCGAAAACCTTCTGCCGGAGGTGGAGGAGCTCGTGACTTCGGGAGCTCATTCGCTGGTTCGGGAAACCGCAGAGTGGGTCGCGGCTAAGATGAAAGAGGAATCTGCCATGCGGGGGAGGCATCGGGTTGTGCCTTCGGCCTCTGACGGAGGCGAACCAACGACCGGGGAGTTCGACATGACCGAAATGGCCCGAATCGAAATGATGGTCTTCTTGCAGGGAGTTGACCTCTTCTCCTTCTGCGATGCCGACCAGATGCTGCGCCTGGCCGCCATCAGCCGCGAGTGGCGATTCGATGATGGCGAGACGGTCTATGATCGAGGCGCCCCGGCGGATGCGCTTTACTGTGTTGTCGAGGGCTGCGTTCGCCTGGTGCATGGAGACGGACGCGAAGACGAGGTCGGTCCGCGGGGCCGATTCGGCGTCGGCGAGATTCTCAGTGGACGGTTGCGGGATGGAGACGCCGTGGCCTCGAAACCGACCCGCGTATTGATCATCGAGGCCGATGATTTCTTCGATCTCTTGTCCAACAATATCGAGATCGTCAAGGCGCTATTCCGGCAACTGTCCAAGACCGGCCTGGATTGGGGTGGAGTTCGCTGATGATTGGAACCCGAAACCGTTCTCACGGAGTGTTTGTCCTGCTTGCGGCCCTGTTCCTGGTTTCGGCATGGCAGCCGATTGCAGCGGCCGGCGGTCCGGAGCGCATCGTGGCCGTTGGTGATGTGCACGGGAGCCTGGAAGGCGTGACCGGCATTCTCGAGGAGGCCGGGTTGATCGACGCCTCGGGTCATTGGATC
>JBDLIO010000278.1:0-4559 GCA_039714865.1 Acidobacteriota bacterium
AAAAAGAAAGTCCTGCCGCCGCTCGCGGGCCGCGTTGGCGGGAGCAGATTGGGCGAGAATACCAGGAACGGCCGTTTCGTCCTGCATGTCCCCATCAATGATGTTTAATTGGCCTATAACCGCTTGTAATTCAATGCTGGTAAGCATAGCATAGAGGGGGCGAAGTGGCGAGAGGTGTTGGCACACGTCTCTGACGGCGTCATTGTCATGGATGGCGAGCGCCAACTTCAGTTCGCCAATAATCGTGCCCGGAAACTCCTGGGCTTTTCGGAAGGTGAAACCGTCAGCGGTCGGTGCCGACTCAATACCAACGGCGTCGACTGTGAGATCGCGTGTCCTCTGACCTTTGCGATCGAGCAAGGCCGGACCGAGGTCCGGGATTTCGAGACGGTCTACCACGCCAGTGACGGGAGTGCGGTGCCTCTGCGGGTGACCGTGCTGCCGCTCTTCGACTCAGACGGGACTTTTTCGGGCGCAATCGAAATCCTTCGGGAACGCGGTGTGGACCAGGGGTTCTTCCTCGCGGGCAAGGGCTCCGAATCCGAGGGGTTGAAGAGCCGGCTGGCTCAGATCGCCGTCGGAGCGACCGACGTGATCCTGGTCGGTGAGCGATCAGCCCGGCAGGATGTAGCACGAACCCTGCATAGGTTGACCGGGCTGGACGATGATCAGTTTCTGGTGTGGCCGGTGTCCGAAGACGAATGCTTGGCGGTACCGCCGGGGATTTGTTTTGCGGACGACGGGCAGGCCTCGTCGCTCTGGCAGAGGGATCTTCCGTCGGGATGGCGGCGTTTCTTTGGAGTATCGGACACCAACGGTCTTCGACCGTCTTCCGATCTGGAGGTCTCCATTGTGCAACTGCCGTCCCCTGAGGTGCTCCAGGCCGAGCTTCCGCTCCAGTTGGCGGCCTGGGTTCGACAGTATCGTGAAGACCTGGAGATCAGCCCCGAGGCCCTGGGGCGGTTGGGCGAGATCGCTCTGGATCGTGGTCTTGACGGTGTGGCCGAGATTCTGCCTGCTGCAGTTGCCGCGGCCGACCGCCGCCTCGAGTTGAGTGATCTGCCTCAGCCGTCATCGCAGACCCTCTTCATCGATCATGTTCTGGAAACCGACGATCCGCTGGGGACCCTGGAACGGCGCCTCTTGACCGAGGTTCTCGAACGTTGCGAGTGGCGAATGCAGGAAGCGGCTGATCGGCTTGGTATGTCTCGTGTGACCCTGTGGCGAAAGACCCGGGACTATGGGATCGAACGCCCTTCGGGCTGAGAGGTGAAGCGGTAGCCGACCCCTCGAACGGTGTGAAAATGTTCGGGATGCCGGGGGTCCGCCTCAAAGTACTTTCTGAGACGGTGCACGAACGTGTCCAGGGTTCGCGTCGAAGTGTCGAATGCGTATCCCCAGACGTGTTCCAGGAGTTCTCCTCTTTGCAATACCTTGCCGTCGTTTTCTGCGAAGAACCTCAAAAGGATGACCTCTCGTTCCGTCAGGTCTCGTTCCCCTTGGGAAGTTTGGGCCCGCATCGTAATCAGGTTGGCGTCGAAAGGGCCGATCGGAATGTGGGGATCGACCGCTGCCGGACTTTTTGACCATTCGGTTCGCCGGAGGATGCCCCGGATCCGCACCATCAGTTCCTCGACGACAAAGGGCTTGGTCAGGTAGTCGTCCCCTCCGGTGCGGAGTCCCAGGACCTTGTCGGCATCGGATCCTCTTGCCGTCAGAAACAAGATGGGAATCCGGTCGCCGCGGTCTCGCAGTCGGCGGCAGACCTCGAGGCCGTCAATGCCGGGCAGCATGATATCTAAAACGACAAATTCGAAGGGCGGGTCTCCGGCAGCCAGAGCATCCAGCGCGGCCTCTCCAGAATGAACGGTCTGAACATCAAAATCCTCGAGCGCCAGGTTCATGGCCAGACCACGGGCCAGGCGAACGTCGTCCTCGACTATCAGCAGACGGATCGGGGTGGTGGCAGCCATTGATGAACCCGGTCCATTGTAACTGGGATGGTGGGGTGGCGGCGACAGCCGCAGGATCAGCTTCAGGCTGATCGAAATCGGCACCCGGCGGCTCGCACGCGGACCAATCAGTAAAGCTCTGCGTACTCCCCGAGCGCTGCCCGCACGCCTGCTTCGGTCAGGCCGAAATCCGACAGTTGGTAGCGGTGTTTGCCCTGCTTGTGCTGCGGGCGCTGTTCGGCGCCGCCGCTGACGGCCGCCTCGATCGCGGGCGTCCATTCGAGGCCGTGCTCTTCATAGACTCGCCTGACCGTTGCGACCGGATCGGTGACCAGATCGGTGTACTGCACGTCGACCACTGCAAGATTGCAGCGTGCGCGCTGCTCGATCGAACGCTGTGCCATCCATCGCATGAGATCAACCGCGACCTCGCCAATGGCATTGGCGTCCAAGTACGGAGAGGTGACCGCAAACATGGAATAACAGAGACTGGCAAAGCTGCCGGCAACCTGTCCGAGATTGCGGTGAGTCTGCACGAAACGTACGCCTGGAATCTCGACCGTGATCTCCTCCATGTAAGGCGTGTGCAGTGGCGTTTTGAGGGTCAGGCGTTTGGCGGGCGCCGACTGCTGGATGATCCGAAGATACTCGTGGTACATCTTGTAGGCGGGGCCGATGTCCTGCTTCCGCACCCAGTCAAAATAGCCGCGTGCATGACAGATCATGCTGAGCCCACAGCTTCGAAAGCTCGGATCGAGCAGGTGGTAACACTCCTCCGTCTCGTCGGCCTCCATATGGTGCTTGGAATCGAGGAAAGGACTCAGCTTTCGGGCGTCTTCGAGTGCACGCTTCGTAATCTCGCGTCGCCGGTCAATGCCGGTCGGTCGCGGCAACGGCCGCCACACCTGCCAGGCCGGGGGCCCATAGGCATGCGGGTCTTGCGCCAACAGCCGATGCAGGAACGTCGTGCCGGTGCGCGGCAATCCTAATACTATGATCGGAGGCGTGATGAGCTCGGAATCCTTGACGCCATTCTTGCGGTGGTCAACGAGCAAGAGGCGGTTGCTCAAGATGCGACGAAGAAAAGCACGCAGTACCGCACGGCCCACGATGTCGATGCCTGCCTCGGCTTCGACGGATCGACAAAATACGGCGAGTCCCTCTTCGAAATCCTCCGGGCCGAAATCGTCGAGGCCGGTGGCCGCCGCGGCGTCAGCCTTGGCAACCTCCGGGGTCAGGCGATCGCGCCGGATGCCGGCAGCGCGAAGAGCGCGATCTCCGAGGTTGAGCACGCGTGCGGCCAAAGGCCTTCGGATTGATTCGAGCGTCATGGTGTCACCAGAGGCCCTAGCTCGAACGGCGGCATGTCGCCGTCCAAGAGCAAGGCGCGAATAACCACGTAGCCTTCGTCGTGGCCGGCGGTGTCGAGTTGGTTCGGACCATCCGCCTGTCTTGAGGCAATCGTGATGGAGAACGAGCCGTCTGCCTCACACTCTATCTGGTCATGGTTGAGCGAAATCCGGTGTCGTTGGTAGTCGTAGCTTTCGAGCCACGCGTTATAGAGCGTTACCGAAAAATACCGCGCAACCGGCAGCTTGCCGCGCAATACCAGACTCCGTGCACCGTTCATGGCAAAGCGGGCGACGCGGTAGGTATTGTCGGGGGTCGGGAACAGGCGGTCCTCGGGGATCTGCATGATGACGTTCGAGCCGGCAGAACTCGCCATCTGATGGGCGAAGAGGGTGCGTTCAAAGATCGCCTTCAGCATGCGCTCGGCCGCCCCGACCTGTTTGGCGAGATGCTTGGCGTCAAGCGGTCCCGGCGGCCGTTTTTCGCCCATAAATTCGATCGAGACGTCAATGGGCGCCTGAGTGGCGCGGTTGGAGAAATACTGCCGGACCATCAGCGTGGTCTCGTCTCCGTCGGCGCGCAGCCATGTGCCGGACTGTTCCTCGGTGCTGATGAACAGCTCGAAACGGCCGTCGGCATCGAGGTTGAGATCCCGGTCAGTCAGTCGGTTGCCGATCCGGCCGCCTCGGCCATAGAGAAGAACGCCGACGTACAGGGTGCCCGGCGGAATACGCCCGGAGAGGCGATAGACACGCCCCGCACCCGTCGCGATTGGGGCACTCAAGTAGTCGGTGTCCGGGCAGTCGGCGAACATCTTGCGCGATGGCGACTCAGCGTGTTCGAAGGTCGGCCGATCGACATCGTTGTTCTCCACAAAAATGTCGACGCTCGCCGCCAACATACGCAGCAGAAACCGACGGCCCTCGACTGCTTCCAGACCCGATGTCTCCATCGCCTGCTCGAGCTCCCTCGCCGTACTCCAGAGTGACGCCAGATTTTCCGACAGTTCGATCATGACAAGCTCCCTCCCAATAGGCCGCATCCAGGTCGTTTCCGCCCGGCACAAGCCGATGAGGTCGTCTTGGAATCAGTCTCCCCCCGGGGTTCATGCAGACGGACAGCCTGATCCTAGCAGAGGCGGTAAACCCGGACTTTCCGGTGGTGCCCGAAAAACAGAACCGGGAGAAGGCGCCCGGCACCCTTTGCAGGGTTCGCTCGTCTCTTGAATGAGACATGGAATCATTGACCTAAGCTGAG
>JBDLIO010000279.1:0-4544 GCA_039714865.1 Acidobacteriota bacterium
CTGCGCGAAGCACCCCTCGGGGACGTCGCCCGCAAATACCATCGCCTGGGAGTCCTCGTCAACGCCCAGGATCGTTCGCACCACCTGTTTTTCGGCGTCCTTGTCGTAACGCAGGGCAAGCGGGAAACGCAGCGCCGTGGAAGGGAGTCCGGACGCTCGATCTCCCAGGTACTGTTTATAGATTTCGAGTGCCGGCTTGCCGTCGAGTTCGTAGAGGATATTTCCTTTCGAGCGGGTAACTCGCCGTTCAGGTCCAAAAATATCCCAGCCTCCCTTCGAACCATGGCCGACAAGCAGCCGATCCCCGCTGAGGCCGACGGCGCAGACATGCCCGCTCATCGGGCGGCCGCCGCTCAAGACCCACGTTCTTACGAAACGATCACCGTCGCCTGCCAGTCCGCCGGTTACAACGACCTCTTCCGGTAGAACCGAGTTGAGGCCTCGTACCAGTTCGCTGCCGTTGACGTTGAGTCCATCCGACAGCACGAATACTGATCGGAGGGAGGGACCGGCAAGCTCCCGGGCGATCATCTCTCCGGCGCCAAAGGAGTCGGCTGAAGAAGCCACCGGAGCGACCGTCGTCTTGAGCTCGCTGTCAGAAAAACGGCAGACACCAATGGCCAGGGTGTTGTCGGAGATCGTTGTGCCGACGATTTCGCCGGAGGTTGAGCATCCGATCAGGTGTGAGTGGGGGAATGCGTCGGCAACCGAGCTGATGAGGTTGGAGTCATCCAGCATTTGAGAGGGACCGAAAACCACCACCAGTGTCTGTTCTGAATCCAACGCCGACAGATCGTCCGCGACGAATGGAGAACTGATAGAGATGCTTCGGGTTTTGGTCTTCATTGTTTCTCCAAAAAGACAACTTGTATCTCAAAGGCTCCCAGGATCCTCAAGGTAAGTCAAGGGACTGTTCTTCACGCCCTCGGATGCTTCTCGTCATACAGCCGGCGCAGGCGTTCGCGGGCGACGTGGGTGTAGATCTCAGTTGTTGTCAGGGAGGAGTGGCCCAGCATCATCTGGACGGCCCGCAGGTCCGCGCCGTGTTCGACCAGGTGGGTAGCGAAGGAGTGACGGATGATATGAGGACTGACCTGGGCCGAGATCCCGGCTGTGACTGCATGACCCCGGAGAATCTTCCAAAAGCCCTGACGCGTCAGCGATCCTCCCCGGTGATTGAGGTAGACCTCGAGTCGTCGTTCCCGAACCAGTTCGGGTCGGCCCTCGCCGAGGTAGCGGTCATTCCAATCGGCCGCCGTATCGCCCAGAGGAACCAGGCGTTCCTTGCCGCCCTTGCCCATCACCCTGAGGAATGGCGGGTCCAGGTGAAGCCGGTCGAGGGCCAGGCCGACCAGTTCGGAGACTCTTAATCCCGTCGCGTAGAGGGTCTCCATCATCGCCCGGTCCCGAAGGCCCAGCGGCGTGTTGACGTCGGGTGTTTCCAGAAGGGCCTCGACTTCTTCGGGCATCAATGCGTGGGGCACGGTTCGCCAGAGCTGCGGCCCCTGAAAGTCCGCAGTGGGATCGACCGTGACTGTGTCCTCCTGAATCAGGAACCGGAAGAAACCCCGAAGGGCCGAGAGATGTCGGGCGGCCGATCGTGCAGAGAGCCCGGCATCTCGTCGGGCGCCGAGGTAGTCACGCACGACATGTTTCTGGACTTCTTCGAGCGGGATCTTCGTATCCCTCAGCCAGGCGAGGAACGGCTCGAGGTCGCGGCCGTAGGGCTCGACGGTCCTCGGGCTCATGTTCCGTTCCACCGTCAGATGGGCCAGATAGTTCAGGAAGAGATCACGTCCGTTGGTCATGGAGGAATTATGACTGAGTTGGGAGCTATCAGCTATCAGCTATCAGCTGTCAGGCGCGGCAAAGCAATATTCGGGGTGTATTGTGAGGTCAGTAAGAAGACCTCGCCGAACGGAGGGGATCAATACACCTTCAACAACACCGCGGGTTCTGGATCGACAGGTGGTCAAACGAAGACAGCCTGTGCCCGTATACTGAGGTGCAGCCTGCTGTCGAAGGCTGAGAGCTGACAGCTGAGAGCTCCTTAAGGACGCCCATGAATACTGTTCCCCCATTAGCACTGGTCCGACTGGAACGACTGCACGCCTCGATCGTCAAGGTCATTCGAGGCAAGGACACCCTTGTGGACACGGTGATTGCCGCCCTCCTCGCTCGTGGGCACGTACTCCTCGAGGATGTCCCGGGGGTCGGAAAAACAACCCTGGCCCAGGCGTTGGCCAGGTCGCTCGACCTGGACTTTCACCGCATTCAATTCACTTCCGACACCTTACCTTCCGATCTGATCGGCATCTCGGTCTACCGGGCAGATCAGGAGGCCTTCGAGTTCCAGCGGGGACCGCTGTTCGCAAACGTCGTTCTGGCCGACGAGATCAACCGGGCGACGCCGCGTACCCAGAGTGCGCTTCTCGAGGCGATGAGCGAACAGGCCGTGACGGTTGAAACCACCCGGCATCCGTTGCCCAAGCCCTTCCTGGTGGTAGCGACCCAGAATCCGGCAGAAAGCACAGGGACCTACCCCCTGCCGGAGTCCCAGATGGACCGGTTCTTGATGCGCCTTTCGATGGGTTACCCCAAACCCGAGGAGGAATTGGCCCTGTTGGAAAGCGGGGGCGTCGAGCCGGAACTGGAAGGGTTGGCGCCCGTGCTGGATGCCAAGGAGGTGATTGATCTCCAAGAACTGGTTTCGGGAGTGCACGTCGATCAGGGTGTTCGAGCCTATTTGCTGGAGGTGGTCTTGCAGACCCGTCGCCACGAGGCCCTGACGCTGGGCGTTTCGACGCGCGGGTCCCTGGCCTGGCAGCGTTCGGCCCAGGCCCTGGCCCTGGTCCGGGGCCGGTCCTACGTGACGCCGGATGATCTTCAGGACACCGCCGAAGCCGTACTGGCGCACCGCCTGCTTTTGGCCGACAGCCTGGCCGAACTGGAGTGGGAGGTCGCCGAAAGGGAGCGCCAGGTCATCAGGTCGATCCTGGAGAGCGTGCCGGTGCCGAGGTAAAGCAGTTGAACCGCCAAGACGCCAAGAGCGCAAAGGTAACGCGAAGAAAAATGAACCACGAAGACACAAAGAACACGAAGGGGAGTTCGGAAGGAAGAACGGTGGAATTCAGGGTGGGAGCGCGGGCCTCTTTGCCCACGCTGATCCCTCCGGGATCTCATGCCTGCGGCATTGCAGCCCTGACGGTCGGCGCGCGATGTCCCTGCCCCGCACCGTGCCCTATGACGGGCCGAGTGCCAACGAGGTCTCCGTGACCTCTGCAGTGACTCGCCGTTGGCAACGCATGTTCCCCGGATTTGGACTGCGTCTGACGCGGTGGGGCGGCGTGTTCCTGGTTCTGACGCTGGTATTGGCCTTTGCGGCGGTCAATTCGGGCAATAACGGGCTCATTGCAGTGTTGGGCGCCGCATTGGGCTCCTATATTGTCAGTGGCGCCTGGTCGCGGGAGGTCCTGGGCAAAGTGTCGGCTCAAGTGCGCCCTCCGAAAGAGACCTTTGCCGGAAGGCCGGCTCTCTTCGAGATCGAGTTGGTCAATACCAGTCGTATTTTCCCGGCCTACGGTGTCGTCGTCAAAAGCTCCGATGGAACGATCGTATTGGCGGAGGGATATATCGGCCCTGGTGAGAGCGTCAAGCGTACGATCAATTGGTGCTTCGACCGGCGAGGGCGGCGGCAGTTCGGACCCTGGCGCCTCGAGGTCGTACTGCCTCTGGGATTTTTCTTGAAATCAAAGGAAATTCTTGAAGACCGTTTGATCCTGGTCTATCCGGCGCCTCTCCCTGGACCAGTCGGTGGACTGGATGGTGATGAGGCCGACCGGGGCGTGGAGCGTTTCGTTGACCGTGGGCGGGAGGGTGACATCTTCCAACTTCGGGATTTCCGGGACGGTGACGACACCCGGCAGATCCACTGGAAACAGACAGCTCGCCAGCAGCGCATGATTTCGGTCGATCGGCGGCGGGCGGTCGACAAGCCGTTGATCATTCGGCTGGATCCTTCCTTGAGCGATGAGAATGACCCGGCTGCCCTGAGCCTTTTTGAGAAGAGGATCAGTGCAGCGGCGGCCGCAATCCTCAGGCGGCTCGAGCACGGGGAACCGGTCATCCTCGCCATCGGCGATACGATCTTCCCCGTCGAGCAAAAGCGAGCCGGCGCACGGCGTTTATTGGAGCCGTTGGCGTTGGTTCGGCCCATGGGTGAAGGATGATGAAAGACACAGAACGTTCGACGTTCAATACCAACGGTTCAACGTCGAAGGTCGCGTTCGGGGCCGCAGGTTGCTTGGCCTTCGACGCTCGGTGCCGACGGTGTCGTGGTTCTTGCCAATGGCGCTGCAGTTCCCTGAGTTTCGGCCGAGTTCGTTCCACAGCAATCAGCCCTCGGGCGCGTACTTCAGTGTTGGACGTTGTGGACGTTCGAAGCCTTCTTGTGCCTTTTGCTGAGAGGCTCAAAAGTGGCACTGGCGGGGTCTCCCTATGAACTTCACTCGCCCGGTTCACCTCCTGATCGGCGGCCTTCTCTT
>JBDLIO010000280.1:0-4539 GCA_039714865.1 Acidobacteriota bacterium
GCCGGGGCTTTTTGTTGGCAAGATCGACGACCCGCAGCTTCTTCGCCAGCACAACCTCTACCTCGTCGCAGGTGGCGATATTCCTGATGAGACGTTGCGCGATGACGTGCCCCGATTCGTCAAAGTCGGCTCGGTCGACCAGATCGCTGACCGAACGATCCAGCAACCGTGCCGGGGCCAGGGGCGCCAGGGCCTCGATGAACCACACTCGGAGCCCGGCCAGGAGTCTGAAGGTCAGGTCGTGGCTGATCAGGCGTTCGGCGTAACGGAAAACGCCTCGTGAAACGCCGAAGAAACGCACGCCGACGACGGCAATCTGCAGGTCGGCGATCGAGGGATGGAGGGCCGCGGTGGCGATCAGCCAGGCGGCGGTACCCATCAGGCCGACCGAGGCGCCGACGGTAGCCGTGCCCAGGGCCAGGCTCGAGACAATGGACCACCAAAAGGGAACAACCAACGTCGCGAATCGTCGTGCGACATTGATTGTGGTGCTGAGATCGGAGGCAGCTCCGGCCGGTTTCATGACGAGCCTCCGAGTGATCGCACCATGGCAGAGAAGAGGCCGCCTGAAGACCGGAGATCGCTGAATGTACCGGTCTCGACGACTCGACCGCGGTCCAGGACGACGATCCGGTCGGCCCTCCTGATGGTCGACAGGCGGTGGGCGATGATCAGGGTCGTGCGGCCATCGGTCAGTTGGTTTGTTGTTCTTTCCAATGCCTTGAGCCTCTCGGGGTCGAGACCGGCGCCGGGTTCATCGAGGATCAGGATCGGAGCGTCCTTGAGGAAGGCGCGGGCCAAGGCAAGGCGCTGTGCCTCACCTCCGGACAGGCGTGCTCCCCTGAAACCGATCGGGGTGCGCCATCCCCGGGGAAGGCGCTCGATGAATCGGTCCGCCTCGGCCAACCTGGCCGCCTCCTTGACATCGGTGTCGGAGGCGTTCGGTTTGCCCAGGCGAATGTTTTCGATGACGTCGGCTGCCAGGAGATGTGGCTCCTGGGGTACCCAGGCCAGGTGTTGGCGCCAGCTTTCCGGTGCAATGTCGTGGGCCGGAATGCCGTCTGCAGAGATCGAGCCTCGGCTGGGTTCGACGAATCGAAGCAGGAGGTTGGCGATCGTGCTCTTGCCGGCGCCCGAAGGCCCGATGAGGGCTACGGTCTCATTTTGCTCGAGGCGGAAATCGATGCCCTGAAGGGCCGTTCGAGGTGCTTCCCCTTGGCGCCCAGGATATATGAGGTGGACGTTCTTGAATTCAATGAGTCTGGGCGGAGCGATCGGTGAAGATTCTCCCGGTGGACTCGAGACGGCGACCGGTAACGAGAGCAGCTCGAACAATCGATCGGCCGCTGCGACGCCGGCTTGCCCCGAGTGGAATCGCTGGCCCAGCAGTCGCAACGGCAGGTAGAACTCGGGGGCCAAAAGCAGGACAAAGAAGGCATCCCGGAATTCCAGGCGGCCGTAGAGCAGTCGCAGGCCGACTTCCACGGCGACGATTGCGGTCGACAGGGTTGCAAGAAGCTCAAGCGCCAACGCTGAGACAAAGGCAAGTCGGAGAACGCCCATCGTCTTTTGACGCAGGTCTCCGGTCACCCGGCGGACGGTCTCGACCCGGTCCGGGAATCGTCCGAGGGTCAACAGGGTGGTCAGCCCCTGGATCGTATCCTGAAAGAAGGCCCCCAGGCGAGCCAGGGCGGTAAATCTCTCACGTGCCTTCCCTTGGGCGGCGGCACCGATCAAAAACATAAACAGGGGGATCAGCGGCGCCGTCAAGCCGAGGACAAGGGCCGAGATCGGATCTCGCGTCAGGACCAATACCATGACCGTGGTTGGCACCAACGCGCTCAGGGCGATTTGGGGCAGGTAGTCGTTGTACCAGGCGCCGAGATCGTCGATGCCTTCTGACAGGACAGTCTGAATGTCCCCGCTCTGTTCCAGTCCCAGGAATATCGGCCCGACCCGTTCCAGGTGGGCCAGGGTCCGATTGTGGATTTCGCTGACGACGCGCTCGCCCAGCCGGTGGGCCACGATGCGTTCCCCCGACGTCAAGCCCGCCCTGAGGCAAATGGCCGCCGCCAGGATGACCAGTTGCCCAGTGACATCGGAGAGCGCCACGCCCCCGAGGAATGCTGCGTCGATGATGCCGGCCAGCTGGAAGGCCTGGATTACAGTGGCGAGGCCGGCGCCGAAACCCAGCATGACGGTCACCAGGAAAAGTGGCCGGTGTTGCCCCACCGGGGAGGCCAACCGCCTGTCGATCATCCGCATAGACGAAGTCTACCTCGTGTGGGGCAATGACCCGCCCCCCAAGTTGAGGGGCGGGTTCACGTCAAGGATCCTGGACCTTCATGAGCGGTGTGGGTCAATATTCCAAGGTTGAATCGACTGTGAGGCGTTCTCTGAAGACCCAGTAGCTCCACGCCTGATAGGCCAGGACGAATGGCACCAGTGTCACGGCGACAATCGACATCACCTTGAGTGTGTACTGGCTCGAGGAGGCGTTGTAGATCGTCAAGCTCCACTCGGGATTGAGAGTCGAGACCATCAGGCGCGGGAAGAGCCCGATGAAGATTGTCACCGTCGCGAAGATGACCGCGAGGCCGGTCATGATAAACGCCCAGCCCTCGCGCTTTTGTCCCAGGAAATACTTGACCAGCAGAAGGGCGACGACTGCCAGGAACGGGACCACGCCCGGGTTATAACCGACGTGTTTGATGACATCGGTCGCTACTACAAAAAGTCCGACGTAGACGGCCAGAAGGATCACCGCCGGGAGCCACAGCTTCGAGGCGACCGCACGTGCTCGCTCCTCCATGTCACCACCGGTCTTCAGGGTCAGGAAGACGGCTCCGTGGAGGGCAAAGACTGCCACGGCCGCCAGACCTCCTACCAGGGCGAATGGGTTGAGCAGCGTGAAAAACCCTCCGACATACGTCATGTCACTGTCGATGGGTACGCCGCGGATCAGATTGCTCATCGCGACGCCCCAGAGCAGGGCGGGGAGGAAGGAGCCGAAGAAGATGACCCAGTCCCACGTCGAACGCCATCTCGGGCTCTCGTCCTTGGATCGATAGTCGAACGCGACCGCCCGGCTGATCAGGGCGAGGAGCATCAAAACCAGGGCCAGGTAGAAGCCTGAGAACAGTGTGGCGTAGACGTGGGGAAAGGCGGCGAACAACGCCCCTCCTGCAGTCAACATCCAGACTTCGTTGCCGTCCCACACGGGACCGATAGTGTTGATGATCAGGCGTCGTTCACGGTCGTTCTTGCCCAAGAAGGGCAGGAGCATGCCGACGCCGTAGTCGAAGCCCTCGAGAAAGAAGAAACCCGAGAACAGGACGGTGATCAGAATGAACCAGAATGTATTGAGATCCATGGTGTCCTCCTCTCCCTCACCGTGCCTCTGCAGGCACGGATGGGTTTTCAGTGGTCTCCACAATGCCCGCGCCGGCGTATTTCTTGAGCAGGTGGATTTCCACCACCATCAGTACAGCGTAGAGCAGTGTGAAAGCGACGAGCGAAAACAGGACGTGACCGGCGCCTACCGTGCCTGTCGGCGAGAGACCCTCCACGGTCTTTTGCAGACCGAAAACGATCCATGGTTGGCGGGCAATCTCAGTGAAGAGCCAGCCGGTGGAATTGGCGATGAACGGCAAGGCGATAGCCCAGAACATCAGCTTGAGCAGCAGGGGCGAGTCTATAGCCCTGTCCTTCATGACGGCCCAAAGGGCCCAAAGACCGAGGAAAAGCATGGCGAAGCCGGCGCCGGCCATCATGCGGAATGTCCAGTAGGAGACGGCAACCGGGGGCACGTAGTCTCCCGGGCCGTAAGTCTGCACGTATTCTTCCTGAAGATCGTTGATGCCCTTGACCTCGCCTTCGAAACGGTTATAGGCCAGGAAGGACAGCAGTCCTGGAATCTTGAGGGCGAAGACGTCCCTGCGTTCAGCTTCGTTGCCAATGGTGAAGAGCGACATAGCCGCAGGATCCTCGGTATCCCAAAGGGCTTCGGCCGCGGCCATCTTCATCGGTTGGATCTTCATCATGTACTGGGCCTGGCTGTGCCCGACCAGAATGACCAGGACCGTGCCCACAAGGGCGTACACGACCGAAAGGTTGAAGCTCTTGCGGAAGATCTCGAGATTGTCAGACCGCCGGGCCAGATGCCAGGCGGCGATTCCGGCAACGAAGAAGCCGGCTGTGGCGACCGCTGAGGCGAAGACGTGGGGCCATTGGACCCAGACGTGGCCGTTCGTCACCAGTGCGAAGAAATCGTCCATTTCGGCGCGACCGTTGCGGAGTACGTAACCGACGGGCTGCTGCATGAAGGAGTTGGCGATCAGGATCCACAAGGCGCTCAAGTTCGAGCCGATGGCCACCAACCAGGCCATCAGGCAGTGCATCTTCGGTGACAGCTTGTCCCAACCAAAGATCCAAACGCCGATGAAGACCGACTCGATGTAGAAGGCCAAGAGTGCCTCAATGGCCAATGGCGCTCCGAAAATATCTCCCATGAAACGGGAGTATTCCGACCAGTTCATT
>JBDLIO010000281.1:0-4521 GCA_039714865.1 Acidobacteriota bacterium
TTGAATGCCGAGGGCTGCTGCCGTGACCGTCTGGACCGCGGTGAGGTTCCCCTGACCCATTTCGGTCAGTCCCACCCGGACAATGACTGACGCGTCGGGCTGCAGGATGACGATCGCCGACGACCTGTCCAGGAACTGTCCGCCCCGGTGAAGGTTGATGCCGTAGAGAACCAGACTGATGCCCTTGCCCCGGCGCCAACTTTCCGGAGCCCGCCGGGGCGTTGAGTTTTCTTTCGAATCCTTCACTGCGCGGTCCAGGCAGGCTCGGGCCATCTGAGGGGCCGCAAGGGTTTGAGCGGTACAGGTCAAGGGATCCTCGGGAGTGACCAGATTGAGCCGCCGAAAATCCAGCGGGTCCATGCCCAACCGTTGTGCGAGCGTGTCCATCGTCGCCTCGGCGGCGAAACTGACCTGCGGGGCTCCGAACCCTCGATAAGCGCCCCCGAAAAGGTTGTTGGTGTAGGCGATTCGAGTTCGAACCATGACGTTGGGCACCGCATAGGGTCCGATGGCCGACACGTTGGCCCGTTCGGCGACGACGGTCGACAACCCCGCATAGGCGCCGCAATCCAGCACGGCTTCCACCTCGGCAAATACCAACCGCCCCTTTCTGTCGGCGCCCCAACGATGGTGGACGACCATCGCGTGTCGCTTGGTTGTCACTTGAAGGTCGAACTCCCTTGAATAGAGCAGTCTCACGGGACGCCTGGTGTGCCACGCCAACACGGCGGCGCAGGCGGCGGGCTCCGAGGGGTAGTCTTCCTTGCCGCCGAAGGCTCCGCCGGTGGGCGCCTGCTCGACCCGGACCGATGCCAGGGGAATCGCCAGCACACGGGCCACGGCCTGCTGAATGTAGAACGGACACTGACAACTTGCGCTGATGGTGATCCGGTCACCCTCGGGCACTGCAAGGCAGGCCTGGGGTTCCAGGTAGGCGTGGTCCTGTCCGCCGACCTCATAGCGGGCCTCGACGACGACTTCGGCGTCGAGCCTGGCGGGCGTCGTTTCACCTCGAAGAACCTGGAAGGTATGGAGCAGGTTGTCCTCGCCGTGAAGAGCAGGGGAGCCCTCGTCGAGGGCTTTTTCAGGGTCGAACACGCCGGTGAGGTCCCGGTATCTCGGATTGATCGCCCGTGCGGCGTTCCAGGCTTCTTCCGGCGTACGGGCCGCCACGAGAGCCAAGCGGTCACCAACCATTCGCACCCGGTCTGTGACCAGTAATGGTTGATCAGGGAAGATCACGCCGACCTGGTTGTCACCGGGGATGTCGTTCGCCGTGACGACGGCCTCGACTCCCGGCATCGCTCGAAGGGATGCAACATCGATTTCCAGGACACGGGCCGAGGCGCGGTCGCTGACGGCGATGGCGGCATGCAGCATGCCGGGCAGTGCCAGATCGCCCACATAGCGAGTCTGTCCCGTGGCCTTGGCCATCGCGTCCGGGCGCCGGTGGGATCCGCCGAGCGGGGGTTGATTCTCAGTCATCGGTGTTCCCCACGACCTCGAGGGCGTGAAAGATCTTCTCGTACCCGGTGCATCGGCAGAGATTCCCGGCCAGTCGGCGCCCTTGTTCCTCCCGGTCGTCGATGGAATCTCCGAGGAGGGCGACCGACGTCATGATGACTCCCGGAGTGCAGAAGCCGCACTGCACACCCCCGGTCTCCACGAGCGCCTCTTGAACGGCGTGAGGCCTACCGTCGTGGACCAGGCCCTCGACGGTCGTGACCTCGCGGCCCTCGCACGAGGCGGCCAGGACAAGACAGGAAGGGACGGGCCGGCCGTCAAGCAGAACTGTGCAGGCCCCGCATTCGCCGGCCCCACAGCCCTCCTTCGTTCCGGTCAAACCGGCATCATTCCGAATCAAATCCAACAGTCTCCGGCCGGGTGGCGTGCGGAAGGAGCGGTGGTTCCCGTTGATCGTAACCTGAATAATGATCGAATCAGGCACCGGCTGCCTCCTCGAGCAAACGCTCCAAAAGCGTGGCGACCGCCACCCGCCGGTACCAGGCAGGTGCCCGTACATCGTCGATCGGCGCGATATCGTCCTGAACGGCCTCGACGGCTCGGCCGATTGCCTCAGGGTCAAGGGGCCGGCCGACGAGAACAGCCTCGACGGTCGGTGCGCGCCTCGGTGTTGCGGCAACCGCGCCCAGCGCGACGGCCGCTTGTGTCACCACGCCCTGATCATTGAGATGAAGACCGACCGAGAGACTGACGACCGAAATGATCTGTTCGCGTTGCCAACCCAGTTTCGTAAAACGGCTGAAGGACGGCGAATCGGTGATCGGCAGGCGAATGGATCGAATCAACTCGCCGGGTCTCAGTGTGGTTTCCCCTGGTCCCGCAAAGAACTCTTCGGACTTGATGTGTCGCAGCCCGTTTATTGAGGCAGCGACAAAGACGGCGTGTGTTACCAGCAGCGGCGGTGCGGTGTCCGCGGCCGGAGAGGCGTTTGCCAGATTGCCGCCCAGAGTGGCTCGACACTGGATCGGCCAGGCGCCGACCTTTCGGGCAGCCTCGCACAGGGCGGGGCATATCGCCTGAACAGCATCGGAATCGGCGATCTGATCCATCGTGGCGCCGGCGCCGATCTCGAGGAAATCACCATCGCCTGATATCGATGTCGGAAGCACGCCGGAGATGTCCAGGAGTCGCCGTCCGGAGTGTGATCCGGCGCGAAGTTGCACCGAGACGTCAGTCCCGCCGGCAATCGGCAGCATCGTCGGCTCTTCGGAAAGGGCCGCTACGGCCTCGTCGAAAGTCGACGGCCGATAGATGCCTTCAACCGGTAGGTCCATGGATTCCTCGCAAGGTCGTCCTCATCCAGCAGAGTTTAGCGAGGAATCAGTCCGGACGGAAGAGCGGATGAACGCTCAACGTCGAACTTGGACACTCCAAGCAGTGCCCTGACGATTTCATTGCAGGAGAGAAGCTGACTGTGAGACAATTTAGGGACTTGGGATCCTTGGTGACCCTCAAGAAGAGCCGGTGCGGTGGTAATTCTCCCGCAGGTACGGCAAAACGACGCTACCTATGAAACAGGAGAAAGTTCATGAAAAACACACTGAGTGCATTTCTTATGCTTCTTTTGCTCTTTTCTCTCAACGCCGGCGCGAACACCGCAGACCGTGGAATAGTCCTCAACGAGAGCTTTGAAGGAGGTCTGCCTCCCACATGGAGCTTCTATCAGCTTGGTAACCCTCCTACTGACGACTGGGAGATCAACGGGTATTCCCACGGTGGTTCGAAATGCGTTTTTCACGCAGCAACTCCACCACTTTCTCCTGACAGTTGGATGGTGACACCACAGATTTCAGTTTCCAGCGCCTTCTTCTACCTTTCGTTCTGGGAATCGACACATGCATTCGACAATTTCAATCTTCACGAGGTTCTCATTTCTGACGGAAGCGGTAATCCTGTTGATGGGGACTTTACCGATATTGTGCACTCAGTTCCCGGAGGGAATCCAGAAATCTACTCTGAGATTCTGATTCCCCTGTCGGCCTACGAGGGGCAGGACATCTTCATAGCCTTCAGATACCAAAACAATAGCGGACAATGGGGCGACCAGTGGCACATCGACGATGTCATGGTCGTGGAAACTGATCTCGCCCACGACCTGGGAAGTGTGGGATTGAGCCCTGCCTATCACGCCTCGCTGTCCGCGCCGAGCTACCCCGAGGTCACCATCCGGAACTTCGGAAGTTCTACGGAATCCGGATACAGCGTCAACCTCACCATTGCCGGAACCGCCTATGACGAAACGGTTCAGGTGCCTGAATCCCTGGGTGTCATGGAGCTGACTTCGATCGCATTCCCCGACTGGCGAGCTGGTCACAGCGGCGTATACACGCTGAACGTGACAGTCATCCTGGCGAATGATGAGAACCCTGGCAATGATAGTTTTTCCATGGAATGTGAGGTCTTCAGCCCCAACGAATATTCCGCGGAGACAGTCTATTCAATCGAATATGAACCCGTGAAAAGGTCTCTGAATAAAACGATCAAGTTGGATAAGAAAACCGGCGAAAAGGTCTACCTTCAGGATCATTCCTTCGGATATCCGTACGAACTTGCGGCCATGACATGGATGAATGGGAAAATCATCGCCGTTCAGAGGGATGTCTGTGACGTTTTTGTCGTCACCCCGACGGGTAATTTCATCAGAATAGGGAACATCCCAAACCTGTTTTACATCAACGGATTGGCCTATGACGAGGTCAATCAGACGCTCTATGGAGTGGGCCTGGCTGATGATGCGATCGACGACATTCTCTACACGATCGATGAGAACTGGCACGCCTCCCAAGTGATGGCCATTTGGCAGAAGATCTTCATCTACGGCCTTGCCGCGAGTTCGCTGGGAGATTTGTACGGAATATCGATTCAGGACGGCAGCCTGTTCACGATCGATCCCGACCTTCAGCAGATCCAGGACGTCGGCATCATTGACGGCCTGTCCATGGGCATGCAGATCCAGGACATCGGCTTCGACAGGGAGACCGACACGCTGTACGGAAC
>JBDLIO010000282.1:0-4496 GCA_039714865.1 Acidobacteriota bacterium
CGTAAACAGGAATGGAACGTCCAACGTTCAACGTCCAACCTTCAACTCCGAAGTACGCGTTTCTGGTCACCGGTTGTCTGAATGACGGATTTCGATGCCAACGGTGTCGTGATTCCACACACGGGAATCGTGAGCGTTCACCGTTGAGCCTCGACCGCGACTATTCGATTTCCATCAGCCTTAGGGCGCACACTTCAAAGTTGGACGTTGGACGTTGAACGTTGAACGTTCAGCTAACCCTGTTGCAGTCCCTGGAGCGCTGCGTTGATTCGGCTCTGCGCCTCTGCGTTTAATTGTCTTCCTACTTCCCCTTGATCTTCTCGGGGAGGACCTTGAGGATTCTGTAGGGCTGCAGACCGAAAGACTCGACGACCAGACGGCCTTCTTCGTTGAAGTTGATCTTGGCGGTTGGGATCAGGCCGCCCTCGCCCTTGCCTTCTGAGTCGAACAGGATCTGAACCCAGCCGAAGGTGTACTGACGGGACCGTGTTCCGCGGGCGATCTCACCGAATTGTATCGGGCGATCGGTGATGCCGACGATCATCCGGCCCTCCGGCGTCTGCATCGTGCGGATGACCCGCAGGTTGTAGCGCAGGCCGTTGCCGATCTTGACCCAGCCACCCGGGTCAATGGAGGTAATGGCCTTGAGCAGGGCTTCTTCGCCCTGTTCGCCGAGGGTCTGGGCCAGGACCTGGGTTTCGGCATCGGTGGCGAAGCGGTCAATATGGAAGGTCATGTAGGCTGTGGCTCCGGCCGCCGGACCTGAGAGAGCGGCCATTCGGCCTCGGTAGCGTTGCGGGACCGGTTGGTCCGACTGGGAGTCCTCGGCGGCGAAGGCCGGCGCTCCGGCAATCAGCAGGGCCAGTGTAACGGTGAGGATCAGGGTCTTTTTCATTGGTTTTCTCCAGGTTCTTTCGGTTTCCAGGTTCGTTCGGGTTGTTGCGCGGTCTTTTTCTCTTCACAGGTCACCGATTCCCAACCTCCGCGAATCGTCGTATTGCCGCAGTAGGCTTTCCCGACGCTGTTCTGCCTGTTGAGGTACGCCAGAATGTCCGCGCATGTTTCGTCGGCGCCGGGCTTCACCGTGCATTGGCCGGAGTAGCGCGGGTTCGTAAAGCAGCAGGTGGATGCCTCGGGTGCAGCCGATGAGGCGACTGTGCCGCCGATGATGATCAGTGTCAGAAGACACAGGGCTGGGCTGATGCGTTTCATGGGGGCCTCTCCTCTATCAATGCTCAGGACGATGGTAGCAGGGAACGGGAACGTCCAACGCTCAACATTGAAGTTCGCGCCCGAGAACTGATGGGAACCAATTAGTCCCGGTCGATGCTCAACGGTGAACGCTCACATTACCCGTGTGTGAAGTCACGGCGGCGTTGGCATCGAAATCCGTAATTCAAACAACCGGTGGCCGAAAACGCGTACTTCGGAGTTGGACGTTGAGCGTTGAACGTTGAACGTTCGTATCGCCTTCGTAAACCTGCCGCCGATTCCCTGTTCCCTATCCTCGGCGCCCCATCAGAGGGCGGCCAGGGCGGCCAGCGCCATGGCGACGACGGCCAGGCATCCGCAGCCGGAGCATCCGGCCCCGCCACGGTGCACGGCCGATCTGAACAGGGCGCGGCCGGCGACGTCGCCGACGACCGGCAGGGCCGCGACGGCGACCTTGGCCGCAGTGTCCCGCCACTGGGCTAATTCTTCCTGTTCGAGCTGTTTCCTGAGCAGAGCTTTCTGGATTGAAACCCGTTCACGCCGCTTCATCTCTTCCCGTGTCTTGACGACCTCCATCTCACGGTCGTCCGGAAGGAACCTGAGGTGGGAACCGCAATACTCACAGACGGTCTCCACCTCGCCCAGGGGCAACATCGTCGGCGCCGCGCAGTTCGGGCAGTCGTGGGTCATCGCTTCCGGCATCGGAGTTTCATTGTAGCTGAGATTCAACCACTGCCCGAGAGGGTCTTGGTCCACCATCTGAGAGCCTAGCTGCTCGCAAAAAGCCACAAGAAGAGCAGCCACAAAAAGGCACGAAAAAGCACAAAAAAAGAAGGGAACACTTCTAGCATTATTGTTGAAGTGTTTTATTGGGAATTCTCATTGTTCCCATTGTCTTTCTCTTCGTGCCTTTTTGCGCCTTTTTGTGGCTATCTTCCCCTCTTCGTGGCGTTGCACTCGCCTTTTCGAGCGCCTAAGCTGACAGCTGACAGCTAGTTGGTCACCATCCGGGCGCTGATTCTGGTGGTGTCGTCGCCCCCGAGGAGGTCTTCGACCATCACGGTATTGAGCGGCTTGGCCAACCAGAAGCCCTGGCCCTGGGGGCAGTCCAGGTCCCGCAGTTTGATCATCTGCTCGGCGGTCTCGATGCCCTCGGCGATGACGCCGATGCCCAGCGTAGAGGCCAGGGACAGGATGGTCTCGACAATCGCCTGCGAATCAGTGCCGGGCTCCATGCCGCTGATGAAGGAACGGTCGATCTTGAGGGTGTCGTACTGGAACCGCTGAAGGTAGCTGAGGGACGAATAGCCGGTGCCGAAGTCATCGATGCTCAGTTGCACGCCCATGGCCCTCAATTGTTGCATCTTGGTCATTACGGCCTCGCTGTGCTCGAGGATGACGTTTTCGGTCACCTCGAGGCGCAGGCTCTCCGGAGGGAGACCGGTTCGGCCGAGGATATCCAGGATGCCTTCGACGACTTGATTGTCGACGAAGAGCCGTCCTGAGACGTTGACCGAGATGAATATCGGCGGAGTCATTGGGAACCTCAACTGCCACTCCCGAATCTGGCGGCAGCTCTGTTCCATAACCCACCAGCCCAAGGGGATGATCAGCCCGGTTTCTTCGGCGACGGTGATGAAATTCGCGGGTGCAACCAGTCCCTTTTCAGGATGCTGCCAGCGGACCAGACCCTCGAACCCCTTGATCCTCCGGTCCTTCAGCGTGACGATCGGCTGATAGTGCATGACGAATTCACCACGGTCCACGGCCCTGCGGAGATCGGTCTCGATCTTCAGAAGTGCGACAGCCGAGGCGTGCATTTGGGGATCGAAGATTTCGTATCGGCCCTTCCCGGACGCCTTGGCCCGGTACATGGCGATATCGGCATCCCTGAGCATCGCCTCGGGGTCGGTCGTATTCATGTCGTGCACTGCGATACCGATTGACGCACTGATGAAGACCTCGTTCGTCTCGATCGTAAACGGGGCTTCGAAGCCTTTGAGAATTCTCTCGGCCACCTGGATGGCATGGCTGACGTCGTTCATGTCGTTGACCAGAATGGCGAACTCATCGCCACCGATCCGCGCAACCGTGTCGCCGGGCCGAACGATGGTCTCCAAGCGACGGGCAAGGGCCACCAACAGCTGATCGCCGACGCTGTGGCCCAGACTGTCGTTGATGTTCTTGAAACGGTCGAGATCGAAGAAAAGCACGGCGAAACGGCCTGCGGGTCTGCGCCGAGCTACGGTCAGGGCCATTTCCAGACGGTCGCCGAACAGGGCGCGGTTGGGCAGCCCCGTCAGCGTGTCGTGGAAGGCATTGTGGAGCAGTTGTTGTTCTGCGCGGTTGCGCTCGATCGCATAGCGAATGGATCGTGAAAGCAGGTGTTGATCCAGTTCAATTTTTACCAAATAGTCCTGGGCGCCCTCAGACACCGCCTGCAGTGCCAGTTGGTCGTCGTTCAGACTGGTCAGCACGATCACCGGGATTTCGGGATGGGCGTTATGCAGGCGTCTGAACGTGTCGATGCCGAAGCTGTCGGGCAAAGAGAAATCGAGAAGCACGACATCGATGCCGCCTTCAGCCAATCGGGCAATCCCTTTTGCGAGCCGGCTTCGGTGCTCGATGACCCCGTTGAATCCCTGGGATTCTTCAAGAACCTCTCGAACTAAAGCCGCGTCGTCGGGGCTGTCTTCGATCAGCAGCAACGTCACTTCGTGGACAGTTGGCTTCGTCATGGTTGTTCACTCTCCTCGCGGGGGATGGTGATGTGGAAGGCAGATCCGTTATCCGGTCGACTCTCGACCCAGATCCGGCCACCGTGACGGTTGGCGATCCGGCGGCATACGGCCAGGCCGATGCCGGATCCCGGTATTTCTTCTTGCGTGTGAAGCCTCTGGAACATCTTGAAGACCCTGTCGGTCGCGGCGGTGTCGATGCCAATGCCGTTGTCGGAGACCGTCAGGCGCCATTCCTTGTCGTTTTCAGTGGCACTGAGATGGATCCTCGGCTGACCGTCTCCGCTGTATTTGATCGCATTGGAAAGCAGGTTGTGAAAGAGCTGCTCCATTTGGCCCTCGTCGGCAACGATTGTCGGCAGCGCTTCGATGGAGATATCGGCTGCCGAGGCTTTGATCTCGGCCTCGAGGAGGTCCAGGACACGCTCGACTACTCGTTCGAGATCGACCTGCCCCAACTCGAGATCTTGCCGTTCCAGTCGAGTCAGCCGGAGGACCGAACCCAACATCCGCTCCAGCGCAGCGGCACCACGTCGCGCCTGCGAC
>JBDLIO010000283.1:0-4491 GCA_039714865.1 Acidobacteriota bacterium
CCACCAGGAGATGGGGCACTCGATCAGCGTCTGGGAGGAACAGTTGGCAATTCCACTGCTGATCCGCTTTCCGAATGCCAGGCGCGGTGGCGAAATCGTCTCAACCCCCGTCTCCCTTCTGGGCCTTGCGCCTTTCATTCTCGATAACCTTGGAGTGGAAAGGCCTGAGACCTTGCGTGAGGCCCCGAGCCTGGAGGACAGCTCCGAAAGCCGGGTCTGTGCCGATTATCGAAGTTATTTTTTCGATACCAAAAGACATACCAATATCAAGATGGCTGAGCTTTACCCCGAACTCAGACAGAGTGTGCTCTCTCGTCACGTGCTGTACTGCGGGCCGAACAAGTTGGTGGTTGATGACCGGGGGGCGGTCGAGTGGTTCAACGTAGAGGATGATCCGAACGAGCAGAAGGACCTGGCGCAGCCAGGGTTGCCGGCCATGGAGGCGTGTATGAACCGGTACCGGGACCTGCTTTCGGCCGGCCGCTTCACATCCTTCTCGGAAACCGGGCCTCAGCCGGAGAGAGATCAGAAACAAGAGGAGATCGAACTCGAGGCTCTTCGTGCTCTGGGGTACGTTCATTGAGCTTGACCGCGTGTTCCGGGGTCGATAGCCTGGAAATCTCAAAGGAGGTCGAAACAATGCACTCAAAGGTCCAGCGTTTTTCCGTGCTCGTGGCAGTGGTGCTCCTGGGCAGTGCTGCGGTTTTTTCGGGGGAGAGGACCCGACTCCGGTTTGAAAAGACGGTCGGTTTCAAGCTCGATACGACGGTCGAGTTGCACGCAGAGGTCGGCCCCCTCTTTATCGAATCCGTTGAGTTTGAAAATCGGGGCGCCGGCACGACCAAGAGCAAGATTTTCGGTGTGCTGCGCCGTTCCGGTTCGGCCGACACCACCGTCACCCTTCGCTGCGCCTTCGATGTGGAGAATCCCGTGAAAGACGAATGGGATCTGACTGCGACCATTGAGTTTCTTGACAAGCGAGGCGAGTTGATCGACCGCGTCCGCTCCAGCCGTGACTTCGAGGGCGAGGCGGACACCTGGACCATTGACCATGACATCCTCGGTTACGTCATCCCCTTGATCGACGACGTCAAGATCGAACTCCAGGTTGAGGCTGATTGAGGTCGGACCTGCGTCACTCTTCCTTGATGACAACCGCCGTGCCGGTGACAAGAAGCTCTGCGGCGCCCTGCCAGCCCTGGAAAAGGCCGAACCCTGTGATGATGATCAGCCACACGATGGCGAGTGACCATCCCACGGTGCGACCGGTTCTGCTGACCCCGCCGCGTGGCGCCTCACGCCACTGATCGTCGGGCAGTTGTTGCATTTGATGGAGGGCGGCGATTGACTCGGGGCCGGGCACAGGATCGCAGGGTTCCACAATGGCGTCGTCGAGTGAGAGGGCCTCGATCCGACGAGTCCGCCGGCGCCGTGCTCGGTCACGGATCAGATTTCGAAGGATCGTCAACAGCCACGGCTTGACGGGCCGGTCGGTGTGAAAGCGGTCGAGGGCGGCAAAGAAGCGGAGCACCGCATCCTGGGCGAGGTCCTGAGCTTCGTGTTGATCGCCGACGCCCTGCAGGGCAAAGATACAGGCGGTCTTTCGGCAATACAGCGCGAGTTCTTCGCGGGCGGAAGCGTCACCCGTCTGGGCGAGGCGGACGGTGCGCGGCAGTGGTGGTGCAATCGGCGGCAGCGGCATGGCGATGCTCATGCCTATTGTTAGGCATCCGGCCGAGTTTCATTCCCGGGCCGCAGATTTTTTGCCCTTCACCCAGATCTGATCCTTCTTTCCAGCGGGCAGTGCGAAGGATTTCACCTGTGACGAGGCACCTACGTGGTGAACGGCTGAGAGACGGCGCAACAGAGCCCGAGCCGGTCAGAAGGGGGGCCTTGATCACCCAGAAGCGGAACACCATCTCATGGAACCCGTTCGCCCCCGAAAAATCACGATCCAACCAATTCGGAGGGAAAAATGAAACACATCAAAACGGACATTTTCATCGCAGTGATCGCCTCGGCGGTGATGCTGACCGCCGGCGTGCAACTGGGTCACTGCGAATGGGCCGGGCCCGCATCCCCGGCCGGGATCCAGGATAACGATACGTGGGCCACGGTCATGACTCTCTTGGAAAACCAGAAAGCCGTCATCGAACTCAGCGAGGCTTCGGTCATCATCGAGGTCAACAGCACCGACGGTGACGCTGGATTTCAGGTCTTTCTCGACGGAGAAGGCTGGCGCAAGGCCCGGATTTTCGACCCGGAGGGAATCCAGGTCCTCAATGTCCACGTCGGAGGCGGCATCCGCTCCATCGGGGGCGGCACCGAGCTGTTCATGGAGACCGAAGAGCCGGAGTATGAAGACCTGGATGAATTCGAAGAACTGATCGAGCACCTGCCCGAGGGTGAGTTCATGTTCCTTGCCGCCACGACCGAGGGTGACTGGGCGACCGGCACGGCCGAGTTCACCCACGACGTTCCTGCGGGGCCGGAAATCATCGCGCCGCTGCCGGACCCCGGCGAAGAATGTGCTGCCGATGTGCTGGCGGATTTCGCCGTGATCGAGTGGCATCCCGTGACCACCCAACTGACGGGCGCGGGTGACATCGAGATCGTCGGATATCAGATCATCGTCGAGAACGAAGACACTGAGCGCTCTTTCATGGTCGAGGTTCCGGCCGGTGTCACCCTGGTGACGGTGTCGCCGGAGTTTCTCGAGGCGGGGCTGGAGTACTCCTTCGAGATCCTAGCTATCGAAGAAAGCGGCAATCAAACGATTACGGAGAGCTGTTTCGAAACCGCAGAATGACCGGGCGCGGGGGTCCCTCCGATGCCACAACCGAAATGCCGCCGGTTTCCGGCGGCATTTCTCTGTCGTGGAGGTGCACTATTCTTGCGAGTTCATTTCAGTGATGGGTGGGCTCTGCGACCCAGGACAGCAAAAAGGTTGTAAATCCAACGCTTTGTCCGGGACAGGGAGGGCACCGTCCATGCGACCCCGATTCTGCGAAGTCGGTCCCATCGATCAGTCTGTCCACTCCAGTTTCATCTTGTCTGTGTAGGGGTTCAGCGTCACCTTGAGGTACCTTGTCCCTCCAGCACGGAAAATCCCCTCGATCGAGGCGCTGGATTCGACCTTCATCGACTTGCCACTGATGTGAACCTCGATCAGGTGCGGCCCCTCGGGGATCGCGATGTTCTGGTCAATCTGAACCCCGGATATTCGCTTGAATCTCTTGAGAACGTTCTTTTCCGCTGTCATCCTCTGCGACCAGGCCTTGGTGCCGTCGATCCAGAGTGAAATGAACGCGAGGCTCATCCGATTCTTGTGGGATACGACAAGGGTGGATTGGGGCTGAACCGGCGAAACCGGGGGCTTGGGTTCAGTGTCGCCGGAGCCCATGCGGCTTTCGGAATCGACTCCGCCACCGGCCCTGCCTGACGAGAGATCCGAGGTGACATTTTCCTTCGGCTCATCGTCAAACCCTGCGATGTACAGGCCGGCCACGGTTACCGTTAGAAGCACAGCGGAGGCCACCACCGGCCAGAACCACCTCGCCCTGACGAACGGTGCTGCGGCAACCGACCAACGGTGCAGCATCAGTCTGGCGTTACTGCCGTCCGCGATGGTCTCCATGTCGCTCACCCGGGTGGCCGTGAGATCCGGCGGCACGGGCGAGGAGGGTAACGGCTCATGGGTCGCCTTTGGGGCAACGTCCACGAGCCCTTCACCCTGAGCAGCTGCGGCAGGGACCAGATCCTCGACCGGCTCGATGCCACGCAGGGCCTGCGCGAGATCACCCCCGGACTGGAAGCGATCCGCCGGGTCCTTGGCCAGGCACCGCATGATGATCTGAGACAGAGAGCGTGGCAGTCCGGGACACAACGACGCCGGATCCGGAATCGGTTGCGTGGTGATATTGATTGAGAGTTCGGGGAGCGACTTCCCGGCAAAGGGTCGTCGGCCGGTGACCAGTTCGAAGAGGATCACCCCGAGGGAGTAAAGGTCACTCCTCTTGTCGGCCGGATTGCCGTGGATCTGCTCCGGCGACATGTAGTTTGGGGTACCGATGAAGGAGCCCTCGACGGTGAGGTCCGAGGTTTCGAGGCGGGCGATCCCAAAATCGGTGAGCTTCACTTTTCCATCAGCCGTGAGGATGATGTTGGCCGGCTTGACATCACGGTGGACGACCCTCAGTTGATGAGCGTGGTTCAGTGCTTCGGCGAGAGTGGCCGTGAGATGAACCGCGCGATCGGCATCGTAACTCGTACCGCCGGCCATGACCTTCTTGAGCGTGGTCCCTTCGAGGTACTCCATGGCGATGAACGCATTTTCATGCTCTTTGTCCTCCCCGACGTCGTAGATGGTAACGATCGCTGGATGGGACAGACGGCCGACAGCCCGCGCCTCGCGGAGGAAACGTTGCCGGTACTCCTCGGTGAACTGCTCGTCCAGGTCGCCGCGAAGCATCTTGACCGCAACCTCACGGT
>JBDLIO010000284.1:0-4486 GCA_039714865.1 Acidobacteriota bacterium
CTCATTGATACGGTTGCGGCGACTCGCCACAATAGCGAATTTTCCCTTTGCGACTCTGGTGTGCGCTGAGCAGATGCACGGAACATCGATCGCTATCCTCGGTGAAGACTTCCGGGTAGATCCCGTTCGTAGCGCGGGCACCCACGATGGCCTGATGTCCACGACTCCAGGCCTCGGCGTTGTGGTCTGGACTGCCGACTGTGTCCCGGTCCTCCTGCACGGTGGTCCTGCAGTATCCGCCGTGCATGCGGGCTGGCGCGGAGCCGTCGCCGGAATCCTGCCTCAGGCCCTCGAAATCTTCCGGAACCTCCATGGCGTCATCCCGTCCGAGCTCTCCGCAACGATCGGTCCGGCCATCGGCTCATGCCATTATCCGGTGGGCCCTGAGGTGATCACGGCTCTTGACCGATGGGCGGTCTCGGATTCTTCGTGGCGCCAGGACAACCGCATAGACCTCAGGCTGTTTTTGCGCAGGCAGTTGCTGGATCTCGGACTTCCGGAGTCAGCGGTTGAAGTCGTCGGCCCCTGCACCGCCTGCGATCCCCGGCTGGCATCGTTCCGCCGGGATGGGTCGGAGGCCGGCCGTCAGATTTCGATCATCGGTAGAACCGGGGACCGGCTTGGCCGTTGAGACAGACTCCCTGTTCGAGGATTCGGAATGGGCCAATCCGGCCCGCGCTTCTAATTCTGCGCTTCGTGCGATAGTTGAAATATCAAAGCCCAACAATGCGGGCAGCGCATCTCTTAGGGGCCTGCAGGGCAGAGGCCTTTGCCCTACAGGCTCCTGCCTTTGAGCTGTCCGCAGGCGGCTGCGACATCGGCGCCCTTGGACCACCGGACCGTCACGACCCGACCTGCATCCCTCAAGGTCCGCGCAAATCTATCCACAACTTCGTTTGAAGGCTGACGGAGTTCGGGGAAATGCGTCGCATCTTCATTCAAGGGGATGATATTGATCTTGCAGGGAATGCCTTCGGTCAAACGGGCCACCGCCCCGGCATCCGCAACTGAGTCGTTGAAGTCCCGAATCAAGACGTACTCGAAGGTTATCCGGCGACCTCGCTCCAGCGGAAAGGCCCGAACACTCGCCATCAACTGGTCGAGAGGATAACGCCGGGTTATCGGCATGATTGCTTGCCGACGCAGTTGGTCCGGTACGTTGAGCGACAGCGCCAGCTTGGGCCGTCGCCGCAGCCCGGCCATCCATTGGATTCCCGGCACGATACCGGCGGTCGAAATTGTGATCCGTTTAGGGCTGACCCTCTCGAAAAGGACCTCCAAGGCCTGTCCGAGATGGGAGGTGTTGAGTAAAGGCTCGCCCATACCCATGAAGACCAGGTTGACTCTCTCGACCTCACTGGGTAGATCCCGCCGCATCAGGCGATACTGGCCTACCATTTCCTCAGGCCCGAGGTTTCGCCCTGCACCCAGGGCGCCGGTGACGCAGAAGGTGCAGCCGACGGCGCATCCGGTCTGCGACGAAAGGCACAAGGTTGCCTTGCCGGCATCCGGCATTGACACACCCTCAAAGGTCGCCCCATCTTCAACCGCAAAGAGGTACTTGGTCGAACCGTCACCACTGGCGGCCCTTTCGAGGACCTCCGGCTCTGCGAGTGAAAACTCCCTCGCCAGGGCCTCTTGCAGAGACTTTGGGATGTTGGACATTTCCTCAAAAGTCCGGGCATCCCGCTGATGAATCCAGCCGGCGACCTGCTGTCCCCTGAAGTCTCGATCACCTGCGCTTTGAAGAAGCTCGGCAATCTGAACGGATGTTCTGCCTAATAAATTCAATATTTCTCCGATCGGACTCGATAGAAAGCCCGTTCTCGGAGAGAATAGCGCGGATGGCATCGATACTTCACCTCCCCGACCAGATTGGCCCCCACAAAATCTCCGACTGGGAACCTATTGCCGGTGACGCTTCGAGCCGCAGATACTGGCGGGTCACCATTGAAGGGGGGGTAACCGCCGTTCTTTGCCGGTACCCCGATCAATGGCGTTCGATAGTCAAACGTGACCTTGAGGTTCTGGTCTGGCTTCGGGAACGGGGCATTTCGGTTCCCAGCATCCTTGTCGGCAGGGCTGATTCAGTGTGGGTCCTGCTCGAGGACCTCGGCCCTGTCGATGGTGAGCAGGCCCTGCGGGAGACACCTCCAGCATCGAGGGCGGCCCGCGCCGTCGGCCTGACCCACCCACTCTTTGCACTGGCTGCCCTCCCGGTCGAGAACCTCCCCGACTGGAACCCCGCCCTCGAACAGGCCTTCCTCCGCTGGGAATTGGCCGGATTCGAATTGTGGTGCCTTGGAGCGACCGGCCAGCAGCGTCCCGCCAGAGCTCTGCAGTCGTGGCTCGATCACCTCGCAGCCTCGATCTCCGACCATCCGCAGGGCGTTTGCCTTCGAGATTTTCACATCAACAATATCCTGCTCCGTGCAGACAGCAACGTCGGGGTAATCGACGTCCAGGACATTCGTCGGGGGCCGGACACCTATGACCTGGCAAGCTTCCTTTCGGATCGAGCCATGCCTGAATTGCTCAGCCCCCGCCAGAGAAGGATCGTCGCCCAACACTGGGCCGATGAAGTCGGCGCCCTCCCCGGGTGGGATCGGCGTCTGGAGGCGACGACCCTTCAACGGGCCCTCAAGGTGCTCGGGACCTTTACCTTCTTGTGTGCCAAGGGCATGCACCACTACAGACGCTGGATTCCCACCACAGCAACGACGGCCGCCGAACTTGCCAAAAACCTCGGCGCGCCCGCCGAGGCAATGTCGATTCTGCTAGACTTGGCAGCCACTGGAGGTTTCGATGTTTGGTAGCCTTGGTCTTCCCGAACTCCTGATTATTCTCGCGATCGTCGTCTTGATTTTCGGCGTCAACAAACTCCCCCGCCTCGGCAAGGGACTCGGAGAGGGCATCCGCAATTTCAAAGACTCGGTCAAGACGGGAAAGAACGACGAGACCGACGAAAACGACTCCTCGGACTGAAAACAGCTGCCCTTCAAGGGCTCATATCAGGATAATTAAGGGCGGCCTTTCGGCCGCCCTTTTCCAGTACCTCGTTCCGCCACATCTCAGGCTGCGTCGGTGCCTTCAGCCCTTTCGTTGAGAACCCGGTGGATCATGTAATAGACCGTAACCAACCCCAGAACCAGCAGGATCGCGAAGAAAACGAAGTTCCCCCATTGTGCGTGGATGACGAACTGGTCGAGGTCGACTGATGCACCCAGGTAGATCGACCGGAGCTGATCTCGAGTCACAACCATGATGGCCATCGCGGCCAGGGTCGTCCCGAGGGTCGCCGTCACCAGCGCAGGTCTGGATACCGGGTCGCTGCACCGGGCCAACATCACCAGGATGCCGATGCCGAGGAGGATCCCGATGGTGTAGGGTCCCATCGTCGCACCCCCACCCTTCATCAAGCCCAGCAGGACCGATTTCGGCAGAGCCATCGTCAACCATAAACCGTCGACGATCTGGAGTATCGATGCCCACAGGGCCCATTTCCAGGCGAACCGTGCAATGGCGCCGTTGATTTCGGGCTCGATTCCCTGACCCGCCCGTCGAACGGCCCACCAAGTGACGACCATCGCTGAAAAGGCGATTCCCGCCAGGAGGAAGTGCAGGTAGCGAGGCACGAAGGTCGGGTCCTTGAGCACGGTCCAGGGACGACGGTTTTTATCATTGCGCTCTGCGTAACCGATACTGATGGTGACACGGACGTGCCTGTTTTTGGATTTTTTGGAGGCCCTTTTTTTTCTCTTTCGCCGCTCCTGTTTTCGGAGTGCAAATCGTTTGTCGGAGACTGCCTTGCGCAGCTCTTCAAGGTGCTCTTTGGCATCAGTCAGTGTGCTGCCAGGGAATACGACACAGAACTCTTCGCCTCCGTAACGGAAGGGTTTTCCGCCGCCGGTTACACCCTTGAGTTTACTGGAGAGCAACCTCAATACCTCATCGCCCGCATCGTGACCGTAGGTGTCATTGAATTTTTTGAAATGGTCCACGTCCACCATAGCGATAACGTACTTACTGCCAAGTTTCTCCAGCATCTCCCTGAAAGCCCTGCGCCCGGGAAGATCCGTCAGCTCATCTATGAAGGCCATGCGGTAGGATTCACGTATCAGGGTTAGTAGCGGGAAAGCGAGGGCGAAACTGAGCAGGGTGGCGGCCGGCCCGATCTGGCCAGCGGGCAGAGTCAAGGCATATAGCGCCAGGATCATTGATCCAAAAATGGCGCTTCTGAACGGGTTTGCTTTTGCCAGGTATGAGGCAGTCACCAGAATCGTACTGAACAGAATGGAGAGCAGTGCCGGTTGTCCCAGGGATGATAACTTTATCTGAAGGGCGGGAAAAATGGATCTGTTCAGAAGGGCAATCCATTCGGGCTGCTTTGTATAGACCAGCCAGGAGACTGCGATCAGTTGAATGAGTATCACTGACAGACGGAAAATTCCCACGAGCGTCAGGATGCCGCGCTCGGAGTAGTAGG
>JBDLIO010000285.1:0-4475 GCA_039714865.1 Acidobacteriota bacterium
CAGATGGCGCCGTGTGGCGCAACGGCCATGCCCTCCGGGTGCAGAGCCGAACCCTGGACGAAGGCGACGTCATCGATATCGTGTCCCCCGACATCGAGGTGGATGCTCCACTGTGGCGCCCCGAAGACCTCGAATTGGTATTCGAAGACCGCTGGCTGGCCGTCGCGAACAAGAAGGCCGGCGTCCTGACCCAACCCTCGGAGAACAGCCGCACCGAAGAGCTGGCCCTCGACCAGCACCTCCTACTGTGGATGGCCTACCGGGACGGCAAGAAACCATTCCTGCGCACCATCCACCGCCTCGACCGCCTGACCTCGGGGCTCGTCGTTTTCGCACGCAACCCGCAGGCACTGGCGCCACTGGATCGATCGTGGCGCACCGGCAAGGTCGACCGGTTCTACCTGGCCCTGGTGGAAGGCTGCCCGGCGGACAACCAGGGCGTCATCGACGCCCCGATCCGCCGCGACCGGGGCCATGCCTGGCGGTTTGAGGTGGAACGTCAAGGCAAGGCATCCCGAACCCATTTCCGGGTCGTGCATCGCGAGGACCGCTGGTCCGCCGTGCTCTGCCGCCTGGAGACCGGCCGCACCCACCAGGTCCGGGTCCACCTGGCCCACCTGGGCCACCCGGTGCTCGGCGACCACCTCTACGGCAGCACCAGCCGGGACGCTCCCCGCCCCCTGTTGCACGCTTGGGCCCTGGACTTTCCACATCCCGGCGATAACTCCCCTCTCCGACTCATTGCGCCTCTTCCCTCGTTGATCGCCATGCGTCTGGGAGAAAATGCACCGTCCGATCCCTGGAGCCTCACATGATCATTCTTGCCAGCGCCTCACCAAGGCGCCGTGAACTGCTCGACCTTTTGGGTATTGAACACCAGGTCCGTCCCGCCGACATCGACGAAATCAGAGCGCCCGGCGAGAGTCCGGAAGCCTTCGCCCGCCGTGCCGCCGAGGACAAGGCCCGCCATGTTGCACTGAGCTTCGACGAGCCGGTGCTCGCCGCCGACACCGTCGTCGCCCTGGGCGACGAGAGCCTTGGGAAACCAATCGACAGGACTGATGCCAAGGGCATGCTCACCCGCCTCTCGGGCCGAGAACACGCCGTACACACCGGCATGGCACTTGCTCTCGGCGACCGTTGCCACTCCCTGGTCGATACCGCAATCGTCAGATTCAGCCCTCTGGACGACGCCCAGATCAACTGGTACGTCGCCACCGGAGAGCCAATGGACAAGGCCGGCGCCTACGCCGTTCAGGGCGCCGGAGGCTTGCTGGTGCACTCGATCACCGGCTCCCCGCAGACCGTCATCGGGCTGCCCATCAATCGCCTTCCGGAACTTTTCGGGGCCCTCGGACTGGACATTCCACTGGGCTCCGGCTGACCAGATCCATCCCGACGAATACGGGCCCTGAAGGACCCGACTACAGTCTGCCTCCATTCGTTTATGTAGGCGCATGTTTTAGCTTGCGCAACCAAGACTGCACATCAAGCCCTCTGGAGAACCGTACAAACCGAAGCACAAATCGGGCCGCCGATGTTGAAGGTCGCAGCCATCTTGGCGTCCGGCACCTGCTCGAGGATCTGCAACAGGGCTTCGACGGTCGGGATCGGGCACTCCCGTTGCCGAACATGCCCACAATCCGGGAGGGTCGTCGGGATTCGCGTGCTAACCTCACCCGCGTTGGAGGGCAAAATTGAGGGACATCACCGCCGGCATATGCGACTCATCGACTCGCCGTTCTATGGCTGATGACACGATCCACGCTCTCTGCAGCTTCTCGACAACCCATGGCGGGTCATACAGAGCGGCAAATTGTCGCATTCGGCAAATAATCTCCAGGCTCGGCTGGACCTCGTTGTTGGTATTGGCTGGGTTCGGCTGTGGTCTGAGGCCGAAGGTGGTACCGCCCCCCAACCTCAACCTCGTCCTCGTCACCGTGGACACCGCGAGAGTGGACTCCTTCAGGAGCTTCGGCGGCGACGACGCCCACACACCAAATTTCGACCAACTGGCACGCGACGGAGTGAAATTCTCCGACGTCAGTGTGTGCACACCGCTCACCCTTCCGTCGCACTACACGATCATGACCTCAACGTGGCCTTGGACCCACGGCGTCGTTCAAAACGGTAAGGGCTCGGTTCACCCGGAGCTGACAACCCTCGCCGAGGCGTTGCATACCTCGGGCTTCTCAACACGTGCCATAGTCGCTTCGTTCGTTCTCAAACGCATGTTCGGACTGGCTCATGGATTTGACGATTACAACCAGACCATGCCATCGATCGGCGAGCACAGAGCAGCTCTCGAACGCGGCGCCGCCGATGTCGCCGACACAGCCATTCAAGCGCTCGATCAGCTGCAAGGCTCACGGTTCTTCCTGTGGGTTCATTTTTATGACGCGCATTTCCCCTACAAGTCGAAAAAGGGGCATTCAAACGACTCCCGTAATGCCTACCTCGAGGAGATCACCCTGGTTGATCAGCACTTCGGACGGATCGTCAAGGCGCTCCAACACCTCGGATTGACCGAACATACGCTCTTAGCCGTTCTGGGCGATCATGGTGAGGCTCTTGGTGACCACGGCGAGTTGGAGCACGGTTGCCTCCTCTACGAACCGACGATCAGGGTTCCAATGATACTCTCAGGCCCCGGGTTCATCGAAGAGCAGAAAGTCGTCACCAAACCGGTTCGAACCCTGGATGTTGCGCCTACACTGCTGGACTACCTCGACATCGAAAAGCCGGCGCCCTTTCAAGGCCAAAGCCTGAGACCCCTGATCGAGGGGTCCAACAAGAACTGGAACCCTGTTTCGTTGGCGCAGACCTCCGTTGCCCACAGGGATTTGGGAATGGCATCACTGACAAGCCTTCGCGAGGGTGACTGGAAGTACATTCGCGGAGGCCGTGAGCAACTCTACAACGTGACGGTTGATCCGCTCGAAACAAACGACTTGACAGCCGAAGAGGGCGAGCGGGCGACGAGGCTCTCACGACACCTTGACGCGCTGTTGGGCGAGGATGCTGTGGGCCGTAGCGGGCCGTCCAAGGGCAGCATCGACCCAGAGACCGCACAGGCGCTTCAAGCCCTCGGTTATGCGGGGGCATCAGTGGAGGAATATTCGAATTCACAATCACTGAAAGCCGGCGGGGCTGACCCGGCCCTTCACATGGAGGTGGTTGAACAGTATTCTGCGGCCGTTCGAGCGATTGCGCTCGGCGATTTGGAACGCGCCCTTCGATTGCTCAGCGAGATTGTGCCTGCCATACCGGACGCGCCTGCGCCGATCAACCAGCTTTCCCGGCTTTATCGCCAACTCGGCCGCGTGGACGAAATCTTGACGGCCTGCCGGGAGTTTCTACGGGAGGACCCGACGGCGGGGAGCATTCGGCTCTTTTATGCACGCCAGCTTCTGCGACGCAAGCTGTTTTCCGAAGGAATTTCCGAACTCGAGGTCGTTCTCGAGTACGACCCGGGATCCCTTGAGGCAAGACTGGAGTGCGGCAATGCCTACCGGGCCGTTCAGGACTGGAATTCCGCACGCTTTCACTTCGAGCAGGTTCGCACGATTGAACCCGACCATGTGGGCGCCTTGCTCGGTCTAGCCAAGATCGACCTTGCAAAAGGTCATCCAGAGACCGCCTATGATCTGCTCGAGTGGGCGTATGAAATAGAGCCGCGCCCTGACGTTGAGAAATTGTTAAAGCGCGCACTGAAAGAGGGCGGCCGGCAGTAAACGCTCATTTCACAACCGTACCCCGCCATGGTGGTGAACAAATCCCTCGGTATAAATATAGACCTTGACTTTCTGGTGGTTCTTGTAAGATGATTTTAAGGCCTTATAGAGAAAACCACTGTCGTGATTGATTCTCAATTGCGGTTTTGTTTTTCAATCATCATTCAGAGGAGGGGTTCATGAAGAAGGTTTTTGTTGGAATCGCAGCTTTACTCTGTTGTGCATTTGTGGTTGTGGCCGCGCAGGCTCAGTCCAATCTTGGCGCCACCGATGACGGGTCATTCCAAAAACCGCCGCCACTTCCGCGTACTGCGGAAGATGGAGATTTCAAGGCCGGCAGCACGGTGCGTCAGGGTGGTGAGACCTGCGCCACCGCAACAGCAATAACTGCCCTGCCCTTTGAAGCCAGCGGCACGACCATAGATTACATCCACGATTATGACGAGGTCTGCCCCTACGCCGACAGTACCGCCCCTGACGTCGTCTATTCTTTCGCCCCGGCTGCCGACGTTATCGTCGACGCATCGTTGTGCTCACCAGGCACCAACACCGACTACGACACCAAGCTCTTCGTCTACGAGAACGCTTGCCCGGACGGCGTGCCTTTCGCATGTAACGACGACGCATGTTCCTCACCGTTATACGCAGACTATGTTTCCGAAATCACGGGCCTGGCCCTGACCGCCGGCAACACCTACTACTTCGTTGTGGATGGTTATGGTGGCGCCGCCGGGGACTACA
>JBDLIO010000286.1:0-4474 GCA_039714865.1 Acidobacteriota bacterium
CGGATTCCCCGGAGGCCCATGCGGCCGACACCGTGGCTGCGGGTGCGGGTCTGTGCCACGACGAGGTCGTCCGGGCCATCACTCACGAAGGGCCGGCGAGGATCGCGGAACTTGTGGAGTGGGGGGCTCTGTTCGACCGCCGGCCGGATGGCACACTTGAGCTGGGTCGTGAAGGCGCCCACAACCTGGACAGGGTTGCCCATGCCACGGGCGATGCCACCGGCGCTGAATTGGTCAGAACCCTGGTCTCGGCGATCACGGATTCATCAAAAGTGGAGATTCTCGAGCACCACATTGTCGTTGATCTTCTCTTCGAGAGGGGCAGGGTGGTCGGTGTTGTCGCCATCGCGCGGGACGGCAGGCCGCTGCTCATCACCGCGGCGGAGGTCATTTTGGCGACGGGAGGGGTTGGTCAGCTCTTTGCACACACGACGAATCCGGTCGAAGCGACCGGAGACGGCCTTGCTCTGGCAGCGGGGGTCGGCGCCCGCTCTGCCGGACTGGAACTCGTGCAGTTTCACCCGACGGTACTTGACGGCCCCGACCGGCCGATGGCTCTGTTGACGGAGGCATTGCGTGGCGAGGGCGCCGTTCTGGTCGATGACAAAGGCGAACGATTCATGGGCCGGGTGCACGTCATGGCCGATCTGGGGCCGCGGGACGTGATCTCCAGGGCCATCGCCAGACGGAGACGCCTGGGACGGAGAGTATTCCTTGATGCAACCGGCCTCGGTGAGACCGTAAACCGCCGCTTTCCGACGGTCGCGGAACTGTGCGCTCGCCAAAAGCTGGATCCCTCGCAGGATCTGCTTCCGGTGGTGCCGGCGGCCCACTACCACATGGGGGGTATCGTCACCGATCTCGAGGGGCGGACCTCGGTGCCGGGTCTGAGGGCCTGCGGAGAGGTTGCGTTCACCGGAATGCACGGCGCCAATCGCCTGGCATCCAATTCGCTTCTCGAGGCCTTGGTTGTCGGGGCACGCTGCGGCGAGGACCTGGCCCGCACTTCTCACCGGATTCCCGTTGCGGTCAGCGATGTTCAGAGCCGTTCCGACTTCCCATGGGCGGATTCGCCGTGGCTGGACGACGGCGGAAATACGAGTGCTGCAAATGATCTTCGAGGGATCATGGAGGCCGGGGCCGGCGTCGAGCGAACGCAGGGGTCGTTAGGGGTCGCTCGTGAGCAGTTGCAGGAACTCCGTCGAAACGTGGTCTCCCAACCGGGGGAACTGGCACACATGATGCGAGTCGCCACCCTGATTCTGAAAGCTGCCGAGACCAGAACCGAGAGCCGTGGTGCACATTTCCGGGCCGACGTACCATGGTCCAGTCCGTGTTGGCTGCAGGACCTGGTGTTTGAGGGTGATCGTCTCATCCCTCCGCACGTCGTACAGCCCGCAGCGGCAGTAGGGTAGGTGGAAAATGAGTCGCTGGCAAGAACCCAAGAATAGCCACAAAGAGGCACAAAGAGGCACAAAGAGAGATGACAGTAGGGTTGCGGACGGTGTTCAGGAGCGCGGGGCTCCCGCCCCGCATGCATGCAGGGGACTCGCGGTTTGCCGGAGGCCGACATGGTAGGGACAGCGAATCTTCCCAGAGTGCTATTTGAGGATATCGTCAGGCAGGCGATACTTGAGGACCTCGGTCGCGGTGGTGACCTGACGACCGACTCGATCGTCGATCCCGGCGCACAGTTTTTCGGGCGAATCGTGGCGCGTCAGGCGGGTCGATTGGCCGGCGGCGGTATCGCAGCCCTGGTTTTCGAGATGATGGATTCTTCAGTCCGAATTGTGCAGACCCTTGCGGAGGGGACCGCCTTGGAGCCCGGCGCCACCCTGTTGACGGTCGAAGGACCGGCACGGGCGATCCTCGGGGCCGAGCGCACGGCCCTCAACTTCCTGGGACGGTTGTCCGGGATTGCAACTCTGACGGCGACCTACGTCGAGGCCGTTGCCGGCACGGGCGCAGGCATCGTCTGCACCCGCAAGACCACTCCGGGACTCCGGGCGTTGGAGAAATATGCCGTTCGTTGTGGTGGGGGCGCCAACCATCGTTTCGGTCTCGACGACGCGGTCCTGATCAAGGACAACCATCTGGCCGTTGCCGGGTCGATCGAAGAGGCGGTTGCCCGGGTTCGACGGAACATCGGTCACACCGTCAAGGTCGAACTGGAAGTCGATACGCTGCGGCAGCTGGAGCAGGCCCTGGTCGTTGGTGTGGACATCGTGCTCCTGGACAACATGAAGCCGGAGATCCTCAGAAAGGCGGTTGAGATGGTCGGCGGCCGGGTGATCACCGAAGCCTCGGGAGGCATTAATTTAGAGACCGCCGCCGAGATCGCCGCCACCGGGGTCGATCACCTCTCCGTCGGCGCCCTGACCCACAGTGCGCCGTGTTTGGACGTGGGGTTGGATGCGGGGTAGGGGTCGAAGGGTCGAAGGGTCAACGGGTCGAAGAGGTCAAAGAGGTCGAAGAGGTCGAAGGGGAATTGAACGCCCAACGTCCAACGTTCAACTTCGAACGGTGGAGTCTAGGGGCGCTTATGGTGTGTGCATGGTTTCCGGTCACTGTCGCAGACCCGGTCGCCGTCGCTGAATCTGCCGCTGAACCTGTCGACTGGCCCTGCCGCGGCCCCTGACGCTGTCCACTGTCCCAGCCTCTTACCGCACCAACTCAATACCCTCAGCCTTCGGGCCGAGAGTGATGTCTGAGGGCAAATGCCGGCCGACGAGCCAGACGATGCGCTGGCTGTCGAGGTCTTCCTGGAGCCACTCAACCGACGAGATCCATCTGAGGGGATCGACGACCTCGTCAACGGGGCGCCACGCTTCTGCGGCGGGACTGGCCCCGGCAACATCGAACACCAGCAGGGGTACCCGAAGCGCCTCGAGGTAGGCCCGAACGGCGGCCGGTGAATGGGTGCTGGAGTCTTCTTGACCGGGACCGAGGATCAGAAGGACTGCGCGCCGCTGATTGCCGGCTGCGGCCTGCAAGCCCGCCAGGGCGACGGCGTCGGCTCGGCGGTGGAGGCCGAATTGCAGGTCGCCGAAGCGGGCCTTCTCCAGCTCATCCGCCAGACCCTTGCGACCGACGGTTTTGGGGTGGGAGAAGGGAAAGAGGCGGGCGTCGCCCCGCGGTCCTCCGGTCGGTATCGTGCCGATGACCCGGTAGAGCACATCGTCAGAGAGACGGTCGTCCCGGCCTTCCTCTGAGCTCACCTGTACCTTGAGTTCCAGCGCCTTCAAGTGGTCGTCGACCGACGAGCCGCGAACGACCACCAGTTGGGCACTGCCCTTTTCGATATCAGCCACCTCGACCGGCTTTCCCTTTGCCTCGAACCAACCCCCAAGTCCTTCCGAGGGGGGAAAGGCGCCGGGGTCGTCCACGAAAACGGGCAAGGCCGTCAGGTGCAGGCTGAGGTCGCCGGAAAAGCCCCTGCCGAAGACCAGTTGTTCGCGGACGACAACATGATCGGGGAATCGGATCTCGGCGTCGAGCACATGAAGGGTCGACGGATCGGCGCCGCGAAGGTCGACCGACAACTCCGAGTCGTGAGTGACCGATTCTCCGTCGAGGCGAAAATCAACACCCTTGGGTTTGAGAAATTCGGCGCTGTGCCACTGGAGACGAGCTCCGATGACGAACCCCTCTTTATCAAGCCGAGGAATGACAACGCCCTCGGCTCGTGGCCGAGGGCTGTTGAGCCACTGCCGGTCCCTTCCCAGCAACCGTCCTTCCTTGTCAAAGGCGCGTGCTTCCAAGAGGGCCGGTTTGAGAGTGGGGCCGAGGTCGATTTCGGTTCGCCAGGGTCCGCTCTTGAGCTCGGCAACCGTCTCGCCGTCCAGTCGAATCTCGACATGGGAGACCGGCCCGGTGACCGCCACCTCGACCGGATGGATCCCGACCACCAGACCGACCAGGAAAGAAAGAAAGTGGACCACCAGATGATTTTACGGGAACCGCGCCTCACGGTTCGGCGAGGGAAAAATGAGCATCGGAAAAGAACCCAATTGAACCGCAAAGACGCCTAGACCGCAAAGGAAACGCAAAGAAATATTGAACCACCAAGACACAGAGAACACGAAGAGGAACCGAAAAGGAAAAAGTCAGAACTCAGAGCGGGAGCGCGGGGCTCCAGCCCCGCATTGTGACGCTGGGCAATTGCAGGCAGCTAAGCTGGCTGCTGACAGCTCAGGCGCTTGCAAGACTCGACGACAACGCCACAAAGAGGGGGAAATAGCCACAAAAAGGCGCAAAAAGGCACGAAGAGAAACACATATGAAGCTATGTCTTGGCTTGTAACATTCTATGAAAGAATAAGTTACCTTTTTTTCTTTCCCATTTTTGTGCTTTTTCGTGCCTTTTTGTGGCTACTCTTCTTGTGGCTTTTTGCAAGAAGCTCAGCTGAAAGCTACTTCTCCACCGGCTCAAAGTGACAGGTGAAGTGCCTCAGCAGCTTGGGTTGCCTGACGAT
>JBDLIO010000287.1:0-4467 GCA_039714865.1 Acidobacteriota bacterium
ACATGGCGCGAAGAGGACAGTCAACATTTGCGAGATTATAGCGGAGGGAGGAATTTGAGACGATTTTCGCTTTTGGTCTACTCCACGTAACCCAATGCTCGGAGTCGTTCTTGATCGAGCTGGTCCTTGCGGTTCTCGGGCTGCGGTCCGGCATTTTGAGCCAATTCGTCGAAACGGCGGTGGAGTTCCTGCCTCAGTTCCAGGGCGATCTTCGGATGGCGGCCGGAAACGTCTTCTTCCTCCCGTGGGTCGCCGGCCAGATCGTACATTCTGATCACGTTTTTGACCCGCTCATAATTGCGCTCAATTTCAATCAGCCTGAAGCCCTGGGCGGAGATTCCCCGGGCGACGCATCGCCCCTTCCAGGCAGTCTGGGTCAGCCTCTCCGGCTCTTGATCAGATTCTGGATCTGCCTTTCCAAGGATCAACGGCACCAGGCTGCGACCGTCCAGATCGAGATCCGTGAGGATTCCCGCGGCCTCAAGAATGGTGGGGTACAGGTCAATCAATTCCACGGGAGCCTCCACGACACCACCGTCGGATTGCCCGGGAAGCTTGATGAACAGAGGCACATGAAGTGACTCCCGGTGCAGAGACCATCCATGACTGAAGCCACCGTGGTCGAAGAGCTCCTCCCCGTGGTCGGCTGTCACGATGATCAGAGTGTCTTCGTAGAGCTGGTGCCGGGAGAGCACCGCAAAGAGCTCGCCGAGTTGGTCGGTGGAGTAGCGTATTGCGGTGTCGTATTTGTCGATCAGGCTTTCAAGGTAGGGGCCGGGCACCTGATCCCGGGATTCGAACTTCCCTTTGCGGAGAATACCGTTCATCAGATCGCCGTAGTACCTGAATTCTCGACCCGGAGGCCGGCCGAGGACGTTGGAGCGGGCCTCCTTCGGTACGCGGTAGGGGCCGTGAACATTCATGGGTTGCAGATAGAGGAAGAACGGCTGTTGCGGTTGTTCGTCGAGCCAGGTGGCGACGCGGCTGACCATTTCCTCCATGTGAGGATAGGCAGTCGCTTTGCCGAGGAACTCGTCGTACGTCTCAAAGCCCTGGTCGAAGTCGAGTTCGCTGCGAACACCCGGGTTGAACGAGACGGCCGCCGTCGTCCAGCCGTTACTTTGCAGGCTTTCAGCCAATGTCGTGAAATCGGTGGGGAGGGCAGCCCCAAAGGTATTCGTGCGGTGGCGTGCGGTGTTCAACCCGGTGAACAAGGATGCCACGCTGGGGTTGGTCCACGGTGCCTGCGAGCTGCAATCCGCGAATCGTGTCGAGGAAGCGACAAAGTCGTCGATGGCGCCTGCGGTGTCGCGGTGGTAGCCGTAGTGGCTCAAATGGTCCGCCCGCAGCGCGTCGATCACGACCAGTACGATGTTGGGCGGTGGTGACGGTTCGGCCGAGCAGGCCGCCATGGCGGACAGCGTGACCAACACGAACGCATTTTTGATCCATGATTCAGCGAACGGATTCAGCATGGCCGGCATTATAGCGGTGGTTGGACGAAGAGCCCCGAAGGGCATAGGATGCGTTGTGATGAGCGACGGCCGCATCGACAACTGCGAGAACTTCAGCAATGAAGGTGATCGGGGTCCAATACACGGTGGAAGGGCGCTGGGTGTTTCGCGAGGGCTGCTCGCCGGGCTTGTTGCGGTGGTTGTGCCTGCCCTGGTCTTCCTGGCGGTGATCGGCAGGGGTTACGATGGCAAGCCGTTCCTGAGAGGCGATTGTCCGTACTACGTCGCCGCAGCCAGGTCCATTGCCAAAGATGGCGACCTCGACCTTGGAAACCAGCTCTGGCAGCCCTGGCGTGCCCACAATACCAACGTGGCCCTGGATCAGCAGGGCCGGCTCGTTCCCAAACACCCGCTCTGGATGTCTGTCGCCGTGATTCCGTTCCTGCATCTCTTCGGTGATCAGGGGGCTCTGGTCTTCAACGTGATGCAGCTGCTCCTCCTGTGCGTTCTGATGTTCACGCTTGCCCGGCGGGTTGCAGGACCTTGGCCGTCGGCGGTTGCGGTCTGCTTGACGGCGACCCTGTCGTTCCTGCCGCACTTTGCCTGGAACTTTTCGCCGGACGTCTTTGCCGCTGTGCTCCTTCTCGGCGCCTTGGTGATCCTGCCGAAGGGCAGGACCTCTTCCATCGGACAGCACATTCTCGCCGGCGTGCTGCTCGGTGTGGCGACAACCGCCAAGCCGTCCTTCGCGCTTGCTGCGCTCGCGTTGCCGTTGCTCCTGGGGAAGCCGTTGCGAAAAACCATGGTGGCCTTCGCACTTGGGGGCCTGCTCCCGGTTGTCCTGTGGCTGGGACTGAATCAGCACCTTTTCGGCCACCCTCTGGTCACGCCGTACGATCGAATCGTGCACTTCACCGAGGCAGGGATCGAGTTGCACTCGAATCGGGAGGACTTCACCGAGCCCCTGTGGCGAGGCGCCCGTGACCAGATCATCCGGCCGGGAAAGGGGCTGCTGCCGACCAGCCCCATCACGGTCGTGTCCTTCCTGCTGCTGCCGCTTCTGTGGTTTCGAGGCCGTCGCTGGGCCGTCTACACCGCCGTGACATCCCTCGGAATCTTCTTCTTTTACTCGACGTATGCGCAGTGGGTCACGTCGCACTGGGGGAACCGCTTCCTGATGCCCGTCGTCGTGCTCGGGGTTCTGCCGTTGGCGGCGGCGCTGGGTTGGCGGAGGTCGGCGAGCGAAAACAAATAAAATGCAAAGGCGCAAAGCCGCAAACGAAAAACACAAAGAGATTTTGGGCCGTCAAGCTGGGACTCAGGGAGGGAGCGCATGACTCCGCTCGTGCATTGTGCCGTCTCAATTGTCGAGTTGTCGAAGGGCACGATGCAGGTCATTGACCTGCGCTCCATCAAGCCCTATCTGACAATCACCAGTTCCATGTCGTTGAGGTTGAGGTATTTCTTTGCCGCGTTCTGGACCTCGGTGGGCGTGACGGCTGCTCTTTCGGCCGATGACACCAGCAGCGGAGATCCTTCGCCTTCAAAGATCGCACGGCCGAGACGATAGGCACGAGAGGCTGCGGATAAGCCGCGAAGCATCCGCGAACGCCGATCCCGCGCGGCAAACCGTACGAGTTCCTCGGTGGTCAGGGTTTCAGCTTTGAGATTCTCGACGATCCCCTGCATCAGCTCCGAAACCCGATCCTGGTTCTCCGGCCGGGTCCCGACCCGTGCCGAGAGCAGCAACTCGTTGCCCGGAAGATACCGAACGCCGGCACCGAGACGGTAGGCCAGGCCTTCTTGTTCACGGATGACGGCGAGCATGCGATCGGAGAGGGCATTGACGGCGACCAGAAATGCCGCTCGCTCCTCGGGTTCGACGTTGAGTCGGTGACCCCAGAGCATCGTCACCTGGGGGGCGTCGCCTTCACCGGCCACGACCTCAGTGGACTGAGCCTTGGGGTAAGGTCCGCGTTTCGGTGTGCTCTCACCGCCACCAAAAAGATCCTCGACAATTTCAACGGTCTGCTCGACCGGCAGTGGCGAGGCGACCGTCAGGATAATGCGATTGGCTGCGAAGTAGCCGTTCGGCCAGGAGCCCCAGACCTCTTCCGCACGGGCCTGATCCGGCGTTTCTCCCTCGGGGCCCGATACCGGGCGGGCCAATGGATGGTCGGGGCCCAGCAGGGCGGTATAAAGCTTGAGACTTGCCAGCGAACCCCCGCGATTGCCGGCGGCACGAGACTGCTGATGACCGATCGCCGCCGCCTGCACACCTTCCGGGTCCCACTGAGGTTGACGGATCATCTCCGCCAGCATTTCCAGGGCCGTTTCGAGACTCTGAGCCGGTCCTTCGAACCGGGCGTACGAGAAATCGGGCACGTGGTAGCGGTCGTCGAACGGGATCATCGCCGAGTCCGCTGGCTTGAGTTCGATCCCGGCGCGCTCCAACCGGCGTTTGATCTCGCGGCTGCCGCTGACCGAGGTCCCGGCGGGAAGGAGGCGGTGCATGAAGTCGGCGATTCCGGGGAGATCCTCGGGCTCACGAAGGCTGCGGTCGGCGACCAGCAGGTGCACGCCGAAGACCTCGCCGCCGGCTTCCGGCAGGATTCCCAGGACCAGACCGTTGGGAAGTGTCGTCACCCGGCTTCCGAAGGGCCCCTCGTCAAAAACGGTCGTCATCTGCATTGATTCGGTTTCATTCGCCTTCGGCAGGGCGGTTCTTTCGGTCGGTCCCCCCGACCCAATCCAGGCAGCTCGCCGACGGATGGGCTCATTCGGGAGAACCAGTGCCGCTGTCGCACGAACCGCATCGGGCCCTACCATCGGAGGATCGACGCTCTCGGCCAGTCCCTCGCGGGCGGTTGCCAGGGCCTCGCCGTAGAACACGGCCGCGTAGTGCCGGCGCTGGCCCGTCAATACGCGTTCGGCCTGCCAGGCGCGCTGAAGGCGTGCAACGTCCCCGTCGGTCGGTCCCGCGACGGCACTGTCGATCGCGCCCAGAAGGCGA
>JBDLIO010000288.1:0-4463 GCA_039714865.1 Acidobacteriota bacterium
TGAATACCTCCCCGGACGGCCGCCCAGTGGTCCTGGCATCCGGTCAGGGTTCCGAGCAACCGTGCCTCCAGGTCCTGGACGAGCCGAACAACCTGCTCGTCGCCAAATTCCTTTCCGGTGATTTTTGCGACGGCCCTGATCAGGGTGACCCCGTAGGTTGACGAACCACCCAGGCCGGAGCCCATCGGCGCCTGCTCCAAGACATCCACCGTGAACCCACCCTGGGGAGCCAGGTGAAAGCAAACGGCTGCGGTCAGGTCCTCCGAGGCGTTGCCGGCATTCAGCTCTCTCCACGGGCCACCGATCACGCGGTGCCTTACGACTCCCTCCGCGGCGTTGTCCGACAGGTCAAGGACTACGCTGACGGGGAGGGCCACATTGACGGTCAGGGCGCCGGGATGAAGAAGGCCAAGGGGCCAGATGTCCAGCGTGCCTCCTGCCAGGTCGGCGCGGCATGGTGCGGCGGCTCTAACTCTCACTGTTGGAAGGTACCTGATTCACGGTGTTCGCCATGCGGCAAGACTAGCATTGCGGGCCGGTGTGCTGTTGGGCGAACTGAAAAAGTCGGCTCCCTGGGGGAAGGGAGCCAAAAGGAGGAGTTTGATGAAGCTCTTGGCTCCATCCCTGCGTTTCGCCCCGGTTTCTGGGGCGTCTGCCGTGTAATACGGAGATCTGACGAAAAGGTTCGCTTTTTTTGGCGGGTTAACCAGGCGGGTCGAAGCTCGGCATGCCCGTGAGAAAGGCGCCCATCACCAGGGTGTGAATATCGTGGGTTCCCTCGTAGGTACTGACGGTCTCCATATTCATCAGATGCCGCATGATGGGATATTCGTTGACGATGCCGTTTGCTCCGTGGATCTCGCGGGCGATGCGGGCACATTCCCGACCGACCCGCACGTTGTTTCGTTTGGCTACGGAGACGGCTTCGTGCCTGAGTCTTCCCTGGTCCTTGAGTTGTCCCAGACGCAAGACCAGCAGTTGGCCCTTGATGATTTCATCGAACATCCAGGCCAATTTTTCCTGAACCAGTTGATGGGCGGCAATAGGTTTGCCTGCAAACTGAATCCGGGTCTTGGCGTAGTCCAGGGCCGCTTCGAAAGTCGCCATCGCGGACCCAAGGGCGCCCCAGGCAATGCCGTATCGGGCCTGGTTGAGGCAACCCAGGGCGTTTTTCAGTCCGGTGGTTCCCGGCAGCAGAGCAGTTGAGGGCAGCCGGCAATCCTGGAATATCAGCTGAGAGGTGACCGATGCGCGGAGGGAGTACTTGCCGTGGTGGTCAGCGGTCGAAAAGCCTGGGATGCCGGTCTCGACCAGGAACCCCCGGAAACCCTCGTCAGTTCGGGCCCAGACTACGGCGACGTCGGCCATGCTGCCGTTGGTGATCCACGCCTTTTCGCCGTTCAGAATCCAGTCGCCACCGTCTCGACGGGCACGGGTCCGCATTCCGCCCGGGTTGGAACCGAAGTCCGGCTCGGTCAGCCCGAAGCAGCCGATCGCCTCGCCGCGCCCCAAAAGCGGAATCCAACGGTCTTTGTGTTCCTGACTGCCCCACTGAAGGATGGGGTACATCACCAGCGAGGTTTGTACCGAGACGAACGACCTCAGCCCCGAATCGGCTCGCTCCAGCTCCTGGTTGATCAGACCGTAGGCGATGCTGTCCAGACCGGGAAGGTCGTACTCGGAATAGGGGGCCCCGAGAAGGTCCAGTCGGCCCATCTCGGTGATGAGTTCCCGTGGAAACTCCTCTTTCCAGGCCCAATCTTCGATAAATGGCATGACGCGATCACTGACCCAGGAGCGGGTCGTATCTCGAACCAGACGTTGCTCCTCGGTCAAAAGGCCGTCAAGATCGTAGAGATCGAGGGTGTGCTGGGAAAACATGGTCATCTCCTCGACCGCCGGGTTACCATCGGGTCATGGTGATGAACCGGTCGGTTGGCATTGGATGGTACCACGCAGTGTTGGTGGCGGCGCTTTCCTGGGTTTGGCTCTTTCGTCCTTCCTGGGTGCTCGCTGTCGTGGTCTTGATACTCGTGGTCCACCGCTCGGCCGTCAGTTCGTGGGAAGCCGAGCCCTGGAGATCTTCCGTGGTAATGATGTCGGCCTTCCTGGCACTGGTGTACGGTGGTGGATGGGCCATTGCCGGTGGTTGGGTCGTTGTGGCTGTGGGTGTCGGTGTCAGTATCTGGTCTTTCCCCAAGATCGCAGGCTGGAGCCGGCCCGATGTGATTGATGTTGCGGCAGGTACAACCATGGCCGTCGCTTTTGTAATGCAACCGGACCTGCTGCTGCCGGGCCGGGGTGGTTGGGTCTCGCCGATCATTCTGATTCTGGGGGCCAGACGGCTGGCGGCCACCCTCTCCGGGCTTTCGGGAAGACGATCGGGTTCGGGCGCCCTGCAAGCTCCGACGCGGGATGTCAGGGGGACACTGAGTTTCTCCGGAGCGGTTGCCGGTTCGGACGGCCTGCCGAGGACGGTGCCGTTGGATTTGGAAATACGGGCCGGAGCCTCCCTGGCGATTCTCTGTGACGATGGAGTTGAAGGCCGGGATTTGGTCGATGGTCTGACCGGCCGGAGGAGTCCGGTCGACGGGCAGGTCTGCATCGACGGTGTGCCGCCTGGTACCGACGAATCCTTGATGGCGGTTGTTGGTCTTGCCGAGCCCTTCATGGTCGGGTCCCTTTGGGACAATGTAGCGGCACTCTGTGAGGCGCACTTGAATTCCGACCAAAAGGCCGCGGTACGGGAGGCATGCGCCCTGTCCGAGGTCGAAGAGGCTCTGGCGGGCGCCCCAATCAAAGAAGATGGGCGGCCTCTGGATCCGCACCACAGATTGATGGTGCAGTTGGCCAGGGTCGTCGTCTCACCCTATCGGCTGCTGGTAGTCTTGGATCCGATGGTTTCGGTCAATCCCGTGCGGAGTGAGTTGTGGAGGGCCGGTGTCGTCCGGACTTCGGTTGGAAGAACGGCGGTGTGGATCACCCCGGATCGAGAACTGGCTCAGAGAGCCGATCAGGTGGTGGTCCTCAGGCATGGGACTTTGAGGCCGTTGAAACCTCAGACGAAGGGCGGTGAGTGAATGGGTAGCTTTATCGGAGGTTCGGCCCCCGCGATGGCCCGGCAGGTCTGCGATGGCTTTACGTTGTTATCCCCGGCGTCGTTGAAACGGCTTGACCTCGGCCAGATGAGGACCCTGGAATTCGAGATCGACAAGAGACTGAGGGAAACCCGGTCCGAACCGATGGATCTCGAGGATCAGGCGGCTCTGACAAAAAGGAACCGCAGGGTCTCCAGGATCGAGGGGGCGGTTCGTATGCTGAGGCACACCATTCAACTCAAGCAGAGCGGCAGGCTGTAGGGGCAATTCGTTGGACGAATTGCATGGGGGCTTTCTCGCCGTTGGCGAGAAACGAGAGCGCCTGAACACGTTGGACGGCGCGTGCCGGGTACGGTTTTCTTCATCGAGAGACCTCCCGATTGAGCCGAAGCTGCGAAGAAAGCCGATACCGGGCAACGCACGGCGGTCGCCCCAGCGACAGAATCTCGGCCAACGCCGAAGGCCGCCGAGGTCGTTTTTCGGAGGGGCGGTCGTCTCCCGAGTCCTGAAATGTAGCCCCTCCGGAAAACGCACCGAGCGGGGGCGACCGGCGAACCAGGATTTGGCCGTGCCCTCAAATCGCCCCCGAAGGCCGGGGTTGAATAACATCAGTTCGCATTGCCGGGCGCCCCTTCTGCAACTTCCTAAGGTCCTAAAGCCTGGCACCACTTGTTGGTCCCTTACTCTTTTACCTTACTCTCCTTTGTAAATTACTGTTTCTGAGTAGGTTTCATGCCAAGTTGAACTTTGACGACTCGTTCAACGGATACAATATCTGGCTGCGAAAGTTCACCAAGCCGCGTATCCAGGCGACCTTTGCTGACGGTTGCAATCTGATCGGCCATCGCCTTCCGCTGTTCCCCGTTGAGGTCTACGTATGTTTCACTCGGAAATAGCTTGGACACGTTACTCGTGAGCGGAACAACCTGGACACGATTCAGATGCTGGTTGGCGGCATCATTACTGATGATGACGGCAGGCCTTCGCTTCCGAATTTCACCGCCAAGTGATGGATCAAAATTGACCCACCACACCTCACCGCGTTTCATCTGCGACGTCCATCATCGTGGTGTCTGCCCACTCCAGGGCCGCTGTCTCGCGCTCTTCCTCCTGAGCCATTTCGCGGTAGGCAGCAGACAACTCTTCCTCCACGACGTGGGGACGAACAAGTGATTCAATGAAACGGCTGATTCGCCTTCGACCGACTATTCGGTGGAGGCCGTGATAGACATGCTCGTCAACAGTAATGGTGAGTTTCTTCTGCATGGCCATTCCCCTATACGTATATTATACGTGTTAGAGGCAATATTGACAAGGGCTCACACTGCACCATCGAGTCGGCGGGCTAAAAGCCATGTGAAAAAC
>JBDLIO010000289.1:0-4456 GCA_039714865.1 Acidobacteriota bacterium
AACTGCAGTTTGCCGGGGGGCATTAAGAAACAGTCGGCAAGATCCCTCAAGCCGGAATAATTAAGTGGTCGGTGCCCTCCTCGTCCGCTCTCTCTGCATCCTCCAACAGGCACTGAAGGGTCTGTCTCACCAGGCTTTCGACCGTCACCCCCTGGCGTTGGGCCTGGTCCTCGTAGGCGCGGTAGTGGTCCTCGGGGACATCGACGCAGATCTGTACCTTGGTCATGATTGTGCCTCCCATGAAGCGGCGGGAACCGCCTTGAAGCCGTAGCAGAGAATGCCCGAGCGCGCCTCCTTGCGGATCAGCCGAAACTCGAGGGAAACATCCATTCCGGGGCCGACCGACGAAGGATCACAATCGACCACCTGTGCCATCAGCCGGGCTTTCTCCGGTGTTTCCACGACGGCGATGGCGTAAGGCGCCTCGAAGAGGAAATCGTCCGGAGCGATGTGGATCACGGTCGAGGTGATGATCGTGCCGGTCTTCGACAGGGTCACGGGCTCTGATTGATCCCCCCGGCAGCCCGGGCAGATGGGGCGGGGCGGGTAGTTGACCTTGCCGCAGCCTGAGCAGCGGGCGGCCTCGAGCCGCAAACGAGAGGGGACTTCTCTCCAATATCTCGGGCTTGGCATGGCTAGATCCTTTCCAGAATGTGAACGACGGAGCTGGCGCCGGATCCGCCCATATTTTGGGCGAGGCCGAGACGGGCGCCCGATACCTGGCGGTCGCCCGATTCGCCCCGGAGCTGTTCGAAAATCTCTATTATTTGTGCGATTCCCGTCGCACCGACGGGATGCCCTTTTGCCTTGAGGCCTCCGCTGGTATTGACGGGGATCCTCCCACCAAGCGCGGTCAGGCCGCTTGCCGCTGCGCCGGATGCCTGACTTCTCTCGACCAGGCCGAGAGCATCGATGCAGCAGATCTCCGAGATGGCGAAACAGTCGTGGACCTCGGCGACGTCGATGTCATCGGGACCGACACCTGCCATGGTGAAGGCGCGTTCGCCGGAGAGTTGCACCGAATCCAGGAAGGTCGGGTCCTTGCGGTCGGCGAGGGCCATCGCGGAGGTTGCCTGGCCTGTGCCGAGGATTCTGATCGGCTGGTCCGTGTATCTCGTGGCCTGGTCGAGAGGGCACAAGAGAACCGCAGCCGCGCCGTCGCTGACCGGTGAACAGTGCAGCAGGCGCAGGGGCTCGGCGACAGGCGTCGAGTTCATCACCTGTTCAAGGGTGAATTCACGCGGGAATTGTGCTTTCGGATTGAGGGCGCCGTGCCGGTGGTTCTTGACCGAGACCCAGCTCAAGTCTTCCTCGGTGGTTCCGTGGGCCTCCATGTGAGCCCGCGCGATCATGGCGTAGAGGCCGGGGAATGTAATGCCGTGGTAGACCTCGAGTTCCTGATCCGCAGCGGTGGCCAGCACGTTGGTGACGTCGGCGCCGTCGTTCATTTTTTCGACGCCGGAGGCCAGGACCAGGTCGCTGGCGCCCGAGGCAACCTCGAAAAAGGCCGTTCGAAGCGCGACGCCTCCTGACGCACACGCCGACTCGATGCGAGTCGAGGGAACTCCGGCCATGCCGATCTGATCTGCCATCAGGGGGCCGAGGTGTTCTTGTCCCACAAAACAGCCGCCCGACATGTTGCCGACGTAGATGGCGTCCAGATGATCCACCCCTGCCTTCGTGATCACGTCCAACGCCGCCTCGGCAAAGAGTTGCCGCAGGCTCATCTCCCACAGTTCGCCGAAGGGGGTCATCCCTGCTGCGACGATTGCAACTTCACGCATTTCTACCTCCTATTCGTTGACGATGATCTTGTCGCGCAGCTTGGCGTATTGCCCGTACGTGACGTAGTGCTTCGGTCCGTCGAGCATTGAACGGACCGTGCGCCCCAACGCTTGCCGTTCGGGCAGAAGATTGGTGGCCTTGAAGACGAAGCTGTCGCTGCCGGCGCCCGAACCGAAGGACGTCATGAAAATCAAGTCGTCCGGCTCGGCGATATCCAGGATTGCCGCCAACCCGGTGGGCGAGGATCCCGAGTAGGTGTTGCCCATGGTGGGCACGATCCACCCGACCTCCATCTGTTTCTCCGTGAATCCCAGCTTCTTGCCCGCCTGCTGCGGGAACTTGCCGTTGGGCATGTGGAAGACCGCGTGGCGGAAGTCCGACGGTTTCAATCCCGTCTTTTCCAGAATCGCGCGGCTGGCACCCAGGACATGCTTGAAGTACGCGGGCTCGCCGGTGAAGCGCCCACCGTGACGGGGATAGAACTCGCCCTCCCGGCGCCAGAAATCCGGCGTGTCCGAGGTGAAGCTGTAGGTTTCCAGAACGTCGACCAGCAGATTCTCTTTGCCGAAGATGAAGGCTGCGCCTCCCGCCGAGGCCGAGAACTCCAGGGCGTCGTCCGGAGCCCCCTGTGAGGTGTCGGCCCCGATGCCCATTGCATACTCGACCCGTCCGCTTTCGACCAGGCCGAGGGAGACGAACATCGCTTCCGAGCCCGCCTTGCAGGCGAACTCAAAATCGGCGACGTGTACCTCAGGCCCTATCCCCAGGGCATCGATCACGATCGTGCCGCTGGGTTTGACCGCATAGGGGTGAGACTCGGAACCGATGTAGAGTGCACCGATCTTCGAAGGCTCGAGCCCGGCGCGGGTGATGGCGTCCGCGCCGGCCTCCACCGAGATCGTGATCGTATCCTCGTCGATTCCCGGGACCGATTTCTCCTCGAGCAGCAGTCCCTTGCGGATGGTTTCGGGGTCTTTGCCCCACTGGCGCGCGATCTCCTCCGCAGTGATCCTCTTGCGGGGTATGAACGCTCCGTAGCCGACGATTCCAGCCATGTTCTCACCTCCGGTTGGTGGGAAACCGCCGGGATCATTGCCGTTGCCCAGCGGGTTGCCCCCTGAATTCCAGACAAAAAACGTGCAAGCGCACGGTACGAACAGGCTTTGGAGATCTATCGTATCTCATCTTTCGGGCTTTTTTTGGCTTTTTGGTTTTCGGCTTGACGGACCCCTTTGGCTTGACAGGTCCCTTTGGCTTCCTATACTGAGTTCACAGGTTCCCGACATTATGTCGAAATCATTTTTTAGCCCATGCCCGTTCGGCGGGAAATATTTTCAAGGAGGAGTTATGAAGAGAGTGTGTCTTATTGCGTGTGTTCTGGCGGCCGTATCGGTTGCAATGCCCACCTGGGCCGTCGAGGTTGACGGCTATCTGGCGGATGGTATTTATGATGCCGAAGCGGTTGAGCAACAGCAGGCCGAACTGAGTGCCTGGCTGGTGTCGGAGCAGGCCTCCAAGGCCCTGCAGACGCCGATTTCCGTCACCGTCACCGCCGAGGATCTGGCGGCCATGCAGCCGCAGACCGAGGGCTTGCAGGCAACGTCGAAACTCCTGGTCGGTGTCGCCAAATCGGTCGGCGTCTTGATTGACCTCGAAGCCGCGAGCATCGGACTGGCGAAGAACGCAATCGGAACACACGTCTGGACCGGTGCGGTCCACGCCGAAGGTGCGGCGGCACTGAGGGTTCATTTCAGTGATGTTGACTTTCCCGAGGGCGCCGAACTCTACATCTACAACGACCGCGGCGAAGCCTTTGGTCCCTACACCGATCGCGGCCTGCTGGGCACCGGCGATTTCTGGTCCCATACGATCACCGGCGAGACCATGATGCTCCAGGTCCGGACTCCGGCAAACGTCGCCCGAACCTACTTCACAATCGCCGATGTCGGCTTCATGGGTTCCGGCTTTCATTATGCCCAGTACCGGCAGCGTTCGAATGAGAAGAGTTTCTGCAGCTACAACGCGGACTGCGTGACCGCCAACTCGGGCACCGACACCTCGATCGCCCATTACACATTCATTCAGAGACCCTACATCTACATGTGTTCGGGCGGCCTGATCGCCGATGAGGGACAGTCGGGGACCCCGTACTTCCTGACCGCCAACCACTGTCTGAGCCGAGACAAGGTGGCAGAGACGGTTGAGACCTATTTCTTCTACACCGGTTCCAGCAATTGTTCCGGGCCTGCCGCCAGCCAAACCGTTGGTGCGAGCATCGTCAATACCAACAAGACCGGCGACTACAGCCTGCTCCAGCTCAGCGCGACCCCATCCGGAACGTCGTTCCTCGGTTGGACGACGGAGGAAGTCGCCTATACCAACGGCTACGCCCTCAACCGGGTCAGCCATCCGCAGGGCGCCCCGCAGGCCTATTCAGAACACGATGTTGACGCAGATACAGGGACCTGTTCCTCCTGGCCCCGTGGCAGCTGGATCTACAGCAAGGACACGAAAGGGGCCACCGAAGGCGGGTCCAGTGGTTCGCCCGTGCTCAATTCCCAGGGCAAGGTTGGCGGCCAATTGTCGGGCGCCTGCGGCTACAATCTCGGTGACGTCTGTGATTCAGTCAGCAACAGCACCGTGGACGGCGCCTTTGCCGCCTACTATCCCG
>JBDLIO010000290.1:0-4444 GCA_039714865.1 Acidobacteriota bacterium
CCAACGCGACAGCGTCCGCCAGCACATTGTCGACACCATCAAGGGCGGTTCTTATCTGGCCAATCAGCCGCCCATCCAATCCATGTGCGAGGAGGCGCCGGGGCTGCTGCGCACCTTCGAGCGCATGGGGGTGACCTTTTCCCGCACCCCGGAGGGATTGATGGACCTGCGGTTGTTCGGCGGAGTGAAGAACAAGCGCACCTGCTTCGCCGGGGCCAGCACCGGCCAGCAGCTGATGTACGGCCTGGACGAACAGGTGCGCCATCAAGAGGCACTGGGGCGGGTGGCAGACGATTGGTCTGGTGCTTCTTCTTGGCGTTCAGTTTCAGATCATCGGAGGAATAATCGCCGCCCTGGCGACCCCCGAGTCTGGCGCGACCGGGCGTGGCCTCTCCGCGGAGGACCGCAATGGCCTTCATCTCGGGCTGATGCACATCGTCGGTGCACTGGCATGTGTTGCGACGACAGCGTACTTCTGCCGCATTCGGCGGGGTCCGCCAATTGCCGAGTACCTGGCGATCAGATGGCCAGGATGGAGAGCCATGATCCTTTGGGGTGCTGCGGCGGCTGCCGTTCCGCTGATCCGGACAGAGGGCCTCCGCCTCCTTGGGTATGTTGTTGAGCCCGACTACTGGCGTAACGTGCTCGAGACAGCAGGCCATCCGGCACTGCTTCTCTTCGGCGTTGTCATCGCCGCACCACTGATGGAGGAGACCGTCTTTCGCGGTTTCCTCTACGCGGGATTGGCACCGACGCGCCTTGGCCACCTGGGGGCGGTCGTCGTGACCACCGCACTGTGGCTCCTTCCACATGTTCAGTACGACGAAGCGGAACTGTGTGTGTTGGCTGCGTCGGGACTCCTGCTGGGCATCGTCCGCTGGCGCACCGGTTCAACAGTGGCGGCCTTCCTGGTGCACGGCGTGATGAACGCTGTCGAAATGTCGAGTGTCATGCGAGCCGTCTGGTCGTGAGGCCTGAGCAGTTCGCCGTCTGGAAGACCCGGACATTCGGGCAGAGAGTCGCACTGTCCCGAGTCCATTAGATTCTGGAACGACTGGCCTGTTGATCATAGGCATCACATCAGTCAACACGGAGTTCGATGATCACCGGTCCCTCACCCTCGACCTGCTCGTACCGCGTGCTCTCGGTGTTGCCCTCTTTCGTCCAGGCTCCGATGCTGCAAGGGCCAGGGAGCACAGCACGGATCTCAAAGCTGCCGTCTTTGGCGGTGGGAGCGCGAAACCGTGCGGAACGTGAGGCCCGTGTATCTGCTGTTGAGGGGCAGGCGTTGGAACGCACCAAATCCTCAGGCGCGCCGCGCGGACGGCATCGTGGTCGCGGTAGAGGTCGGAAGATGGTCGAGTAGCACGCCCACCGCGACGAGTGCCACGCCGACCAGCATCAAGTCTACGGCAGCGAGAGGGTCACCGTGCAGCCCCAGATCGTGGTGGCCGATTGATCGGCTGTCGGCTCGGAGAGGGCACCGGCACATACGCCAGGACGTAGACACGGATCTTCTGCCCTGAATTCAGACATGCACATCCGCCAACCAGGGCCTGGCGTGTATGATCCAGCGTCCCTCCTGATCTCAGGAGCGGCCGGGCCTCGCAGCTCCATCTACAGGGGAACGTCTCCATGACCATCACCAACTTGCAGTCGGGGACGAACGTCCACGAAGTCGCCGACGGCATCTATCGCATCAGCACACCCGTGGATCTCGCGGGCGGGTTTTCCTTCAACCAGTTCCTCATCGTCGATGATGAACCGTTGCTGTTTCACACGGGTCTGCGCCAACTGTTTCCGTTGGTGCGCGAGGCGGTGGCTCATGTGATGCCCGTGGAACGGCTGCGCCACATCGGCTTGTCGCACGTGGAAGCCGATGAATGCGGGGCCCTCAACGACTGGCTGCAGACCGCGCCCCGCGCTGCTCCCTTGTGCGGGCAGGTGGCGGCCATGGTCTCCGTGAACGACCTGGCCGACCGACCCGCGCGGGCCCTATCTGACGGCGAGGTGCTGTCGCTGGGAGGCCATTCCGTTCGCTGGCTCGATGCACCTCATCTGCCCCATGGCTGGGATTGCGGCTATCTGATGGAGGAGCAGACCGCGACGCTGCTGTGTGGCGATCTGTTCACCCAGGGTGGTGCTGATCTGCCCGCCGTGACCGAAACGGACATTCTGGGGCCGAGCGAGGTGTTCCGGCAGGGGATGGACTACTTCTCCCACTCGCCGAATGCACGCAAGCTGCTCGAGCGGTTCGCGTCGGAGGAACCCGCGACGCTGGCATGCATGCACGGCAGCACCTGGCAGGGAGACGGCGCGGGGCTGCTCCGCGCGCTGGCCGATGCGGTGGCGCCGGAGGCAGGCGGGTAGGAGCCCCAGAGGACTCGCAGAGGATGAACTCCAGTGACGACCGGGCGGTGAGTAGCGTCACTCTCCGCTGACCCGGGACTTCTCCCCCTCCGAACCGCGGCCGGTCTTGGGGCGGTTGCTGCGCTGACGGCGGGGTGCAGCGATCAGATTCCAGTAGATTGCGGAACGGGGCGTGCTCCTGCGCTCGCCCTGCGCCTCTCGAATTCAAGACGGAGTCGAGACCGCGGTGCGACCTGACGCGTCCTGTCTTTGCGATGGTGCTTCTCTCACTCCGCCTGCGTTGACCGATCGCAGGCTCCCCCGGAGCCGACACCCGAGGAGGAGCCGCCGGTTCGGCCGAAGGACCTCTCTTCCTCGTGCGGGAAGCCCCCGCGGTCTACCGGCCTCGACGACCGGCGCGGACCCGTTCTGCCGCCTGCTCGAGGAGCACTTCTCGGCTGAATCAGTCCAGTCGTTCAGCGCGGAGGCAGTTGGTTCGGATCCTCCACATCGTCCGGCCGCTCCGGCTTCGGGGGCAGCACGAACGTCAGGCCCGTCGCGTCGGCGTTCACTTCCTCGCCCGGAAGCGGGCCATAGTCACCGTGACTCACGCTGAGCAATACCCTCGTTCCCGGCGCGAGGCCCGTGATGCGGAACTCGCCGCTCTCATCCGTCGTACCCAACTCGTTCCGAGTCTGGCTCTCGCCGATGGTGCGCGCGAAGACGGACACGCGCTGGATCGGGTCGCCGTTCTCGTCCGTCACCCGGCCTTCGATGGTCGCGCCGGCCTGCAGTCGCAGTTCGAGGTTCGTCGTACCCGCCGGAACGCCCTCCCGGGTCGCGGGCATCATGCTCGATCCCTCGTCCTTCCCGCCGCCGAAGCGGAAGGCTCCGCCATTGCTCGCGTGGACCAGGTAGAGGCCCTCGGGGAGGTTTTCGATCTGGAAGGTCCCATCCTCGCCTGTCTGGTCAACCTCATGCTTGCCGGTCTCGCTCCGGGTGGACACCCAGATGTTCGTGGCCGGACCGCCGTCAGGCATGAGCACCCGGCCCGAGATCGACAGACCCTTCTCCAGTACGATCCGGAGGTCTCTCGTCCCCGCGTCGACCGGGGCGTGGCTGCGGCTTGCGTACCCCTTCGTGCTGATCGTGATCGAGTACTGCCCTGGTTCGAACTGATCGAGGGTGAAGACTCCCTTCTCGTCCGTCGTCGCATTGCGGACGGCCGTGCGCCCGGGTCCCGCCCCCGTCGCAGCGCTCGCTCGCAGGTTCACGCCCGGGATCGCTTTTCCGTCCGCGTCGACGACCACGCCGGTGATCTGGAGGCCCTTCTCGAGCTTCAAGTCGATTGGACCACCATCGGATCCCTCGAGCACCGCGATGCCGAGCTTCGTGACCACGCGGTGGCCCGGGGCCGAGGCGCGGAGGATCCAGGGGCCCGGAGCCAGATCCGAGACGTGGAACCGGCCCTGCTCGTCCGTGAGCGCCGGCTCCTTCGAGCTGAGCTGCAACTCCCACTGCCAGGGGTTGCCCGTCGCGTTCGAGGGCTGGGCGAGCGTCCGGATCTCCACACCGGCGAGCGGTCCGCCCTGGTAGCTGGTGATCCTGCCCGTGATGAACCCGCCCCGGCGCAGCTTGACGACGATCCCCGCCGTCTCCTGGCCGGCGGCGAGGGAGACGGGCTCGGACTCGCCCACCACCCAGTCGTCCGCCTCCGCCTCGAACTTCACGGTGCTCCCCGCCTCGAGGCCGATGAGCCGGAAGTTCCCCTGCTCATCCGTGATGCCGGTCGGTCCGCGAGGCTTCGGGCTCCCGGGCATGAACATCATGCTCGGATTCGGCTTCGCGGCGACCGTGACGCGCGCCCCGGCGACCGGCTCGTTTTCCGGCGTCAGGACGGTACCGACCGCGATGGCGCCGGTCTTCAGCGCGACGTCCAGGCGCTGGTCGGGTCCGCCGTCCGCGGTCGTCACTTCCGGAGCGTTCTCCGGAGCCTTGTTGCCCATGCCCATGCCGAACGCGCGCTGCGTGAACATCGGATTGAGCCCGGTCTGGTAGAACCCCGCCGCCTTGACGACGACCTGGTGCAGGCCCC
>JBDLIO010000291.1:0-4443 GCA_039714865.1 Acidobacteriota bacterium
TGCCGAGCGCCTGGTCGGAGTCTTTTCGAAGGCCGGTGACTACGAGCGGAAGATCGCTTTCTCGGCGGATGAGAGCAAGGGCATTGCGACGGCTCAGGTTTCGGGCTTCCAGGGAGCGCCGGTGACCCACCACGCCATGAAGCGCTTCGCCGAAAGCGCCGGCAGCGACGAGCCGTGTTGGGTGCCCTCTGAGATGATCTCGGTGGTCGCCCTGACCGAGCAGTATGTCTACTCCGGTGATCTGATGGCAACGCTCGCGATGGCCGAGAACATCATGAAGGCGTCAAAATACTGTAGTACCAATCTGATCGGCACGCCGCTCCCGGAGAAACGTTTCGCCCTGGTGGAGCAGGTGACCGGCAAGACCTTTGAGAGAGTTGACCTTGGTGAGGGGCTGTCCCAGATCGTGCTCAAGAACATGGGCACGGCTTTCGGAAACCTCGGCGGCGTCGAGGTGGCCAACGACAACCACCTGGTCTATCTGGACGGTGTCATTCGGGCCTCGATGGAGACCGGCAACGACTTCTTCCTCAATCCCTCGTGGTCCTCGATCATTGCGGCCTGCTACTTCGGCCGTGACATTCCCAATCTGGACTTCAAGGTTTCGATGCTGCTCTCGACCCAGAATCTGATGCAATTCCGCATGCTGCTCAACATCATGAGCACCTATCTGCGGGACGACGGTACGACGCCGATATATGAGATCAACATCGGTAACGGCGCGTCGCCCCAGACCTTCATCCAGTGCTCTCGCGAACTGGATGCCAGCGGCATCAAGGGCGTCAGCCTGGCGGCCCACCTGCGCATCAACCCCGACCTCGGAATTGAGGGTTTCAACTGGACCGATGAGGCCTTCGAGGTCCTGGAGAGCGGCACCAATCTGACCTTCAAGTACGAGAGCGACGGCACGGCGCGTGAACTGGACACTATGGCCGCCTATTTTGTCTCCGACGAAGAGCGGAACCAGTTGGCCGAGAAGATCGGTGACGTCATCTATTACAAGGCCCTGCGGGCCTCGAAGGACGGCCGCGACATGATGCGCAAGGGGATTCGCACGCGTTTTGGGGCAAGTAGTTATTAGGAGCTATCAGCTATCAGCTATCAGCTGTCAGCTGTCAGCTATCGGCCGGGGTTGAGGGGGTCGTGATGAAGGGGGATTGGAAAAGTCGGTTTGCTGCGAACGTCCGGGAGTTCGAGGGCTATCCGATCGGCAAGACGATCAAGTATCTGACCGATCCGGAGATCATCTCTCTGGCCGGCGGTCTGCCCTCACCGGACGTCTTCCAGCGCTCGGAGGTCCGCCTGGCATCGGAGAAGATTCTCGAGACCAATATCGACCGCATCATGCAGTACTCGCCGATCCCGGGAGAGGGCAGTCTGTATCGAGCGGTGCTCGGCTTCCTGGCCAGAGACGATATTCACATCGACGAGGAGAATCTGCTGATCACCACCTCGGGGCAGCACGGCCTGGACCTGACGGGACGGCTCTTCCTTGAAGAGGGTGATGTCGTTCTGGTCGACCGGCCGACCTTTGCAGGGGCGTTGGTCGCCTTCTCGATGCAGCGGCCGGTCTTCGTTGGTGTTGATATCGAAAGCGACGGGTCGGATGTGCCCGGGATGCGCCTGAAGCTGGAAGAACTGCAACTCGAGGGAAAGAAACCCAAATTTATCTACGTCGTGCCGGACTTCCAGAATCCGACCGGCATCACGATGAGCCTGGCCAAGCGTGAGGCCCTGCTGGATCTCAGCTACGAGTTCGACGTGCCCATCGTCGAGGACAGCCCCTACCGGGACCTTCGCTACCAGGGCGAGACGATCCCGGCGATCTTCACACTCGATCAACGGCGCGAAGGCGGCCGCGTCATCGGCCTCTACACGTTCTCGAAACTCTTTTGCCCGGGCATGCGGGTCGGCTTCAACATCGGACCGGCACCGGTGATCGAGCGCATGACCCACATCAAGGAAGGCAACATCCTCAATACGCCGAAGTACAACCAGGACATCTGCGCGGCGTTCCTGGAAGAGATGAACTTCGAGGATCACATCTCGAACTGTCAGGATTATTACCGCGAGAAGTTGGCGGTCTTCCTCGAGACCATGGAAGAGCATTTTCCGCCGGAGATGGGCGTGGCCTGGACACGGCCTGAGGGCGGGCTGTTCCTGTGGGTCACATTGCCCGAGCACATCGACACCGATGAGCTCTTCTTCGAGGCGATTGAGCACAAAGTGGCCTTCGTGCCCGGCGAGCAGTTCTACGGCGAGAATGCCGACTGCAACCACATGCGGATCAACTTCTCGTTTGTCAGCAAGGAACAACTGGCCGAAGCCGTCAAGCGGCTTGCGGCGTGTATTCGGAAACGACTGTAAAGCCGGTCAACCGGCAAGGAGGACATCATGCGTTTACTCTTCGTTGGATTTGGGACTGTGGCCCAGGGGCTTGCCGAGCTTCTGATTGAGAAAAAGGACGAGCTTGACCAGAAGTACGGTCTGGACTGGACCGTCACCGGCATCGTCGACATGCTCAAGGGCTCAGCGTACAACGCTGATGGCCTCGACCTCGAGGCGATCATGTTGATGGTGGCCGACGGGAAGTCCATCTCGGACTGTGCGGACGGCTGCGATTGGGACGCCTTGACCATGATCGACAAGGTCGATGCCGATGTCATGCTCGAGATGACCTACACCGACATCAAGACCGGTCAACCGGCGACCGATCACTGCCGGGCCGCTTTCAATCGTGGGATGTCCGTGACAACCACCAACAAGGGACCGCTGGCCCTCTTTTCCAACGAGTTGGAAGAGCTTGCTGCAGCCAACGGCGTGGACTTCCTCTACGAGGGCACGGTGATGGCCGGCACGCCGCTGCTCAATCTTCTGAGGGAAACGCTTGCTGGTTCCGAAATCACCGAAGTGCAGGGCATCCTCAACGGTACGACCAATTACATGCTGACCGAGATGGAGGGCGGCCTGGATTACACCGCCGCACTCAAGCAGGCTCAGGACCTTGGCTACGCCGAAGCCGTGCCAGATGCCGACGTCCTGGGCTGGGACGCCCTGGCCAAGGTGACGATTCTTGCCAATACGGTTTTCGGGGCCTCCTTGAGCCCGGACGATTCACCGTGCGAGGGCATCACCAACATCACGCCCGCACAGATCGAAGCGGCCCAGGCCGCCGGCAAGCGCTATAAGCTGATCGGCCGCGTGTGGAGCGACGGCGATGTTGTCAAGGGTTCGGTTTCACCGCAGTTGATGGACCTCAGTCATCCCCTCGCAGGGGTGTCAGGCGGAACCAACGCGATGACCATCACGACCGACACGCTGGGCGATGTCACCATCGTCGGCCCTGGCGCCGGCCGCCGCGAGACTGGATTCTCGCTCTTGATCGATCTGATCCACTTTGCATCAGGGAGCGCCTCATGAAAATGCTGCTGGGAAAAGAGTGGGTGGACCGCGACGAGACCATCGACGTCCGCGATCCTTTTGACAATTCCCTGATCGACACCGTGCCGTCGGCTTCCGATGCCGATGTTGAAACGGCCCTGGCGACGGCCTATGCCGCCCGCGAGGCCGCTCGCAAGATGACGACCTACGAGCGCTCACAGGTGCTCCTGAAGACTGCCGCCATCGTCGCCGACAATCTCGAGGACTTCGCGCAGACCATTGCCCGCGAGGGTTCCAAGACCATCAACGAGGCTCGGGGCGAGGCCAAGCGCACGGTCAACACCCTGACGATCTCCGGCGAAGAGGCCAAAAGGCTCCTCGGTGAGACCATCCCCTTCGATTCCTTCCCCGGTGGCGAGAATCGTCGCGGATACTTTGAACGGGTGCCGATCGGCGTCGTCATGGCGATCACGCCCTTCAACGACCCCTTGAACCTGGTTGCCCACAAGCTGGGACCGGCGATTGCCGGCGGCAACTCCGTGATCCTCAAACCCGCGACCGTCACGCCTTTGTCGGGCGTCAAGCTCTGCAAGGCCTTCATGGAGGCAGGACTGCCCCCGGGCGTCCTGCAGTGCCTGACCGGTCACGGCGCCGTCCTGGGTGACGCCCTGGTTTCGGACAAGCGCGTGCGCATGGTCAGCTTCACCGGCGGCCTCGAGGCCGGCCTTCATATCTCCAACCGCTCCGGCCTCAAGAAGGTCGGCATGGAGCTGGGCTCCAACTCGCCGGTCATCGTCTGGAAAGACGCCGACATCGAGTGGGCGGCCGAGACCTGTGTTTCCGGCGCCTTCTGGGCCGCGGGACAAAACTGCATCGGTGTGCAGCGGATCTACATCCACCGTGACGTCTACGAGCAGTTCCGGGATGACTTCGTCGCCCGTACCAAGGCCTACCGCACGGGTGACAAGCTGGACGAAGCGACCAACATGGGTCCGATGATCACCGAAGCCGAGGCCGTTCGGGTCGAAAAATGGGTTGCCGAAGCCAAGGAGCTTGGCGCCA
>JBDLIO010000292.1:0-4435 GCA_039714865.1 Acidobacteriota bacterium
CGCACGGGTTAGCAACTGATCCACGAGCACCTTCGAAAAAACGAGGCAAAAGAAACAAAGAAACGCAAAGGCGCAAAGGTGCAAAGACGCAGGGGGGGGAAGATGAATGGGTGCAATCGCGCGCGTCGGTTACCCAAAGTCCGAACTGCCGCCGAGCTAACTGCAAACGACCAACAGCCAAAAGTTACCCGGCGAGCCGGTCGGGCACCCCTTGGTTCCGGCTCCACCGAGTTGGGATCTTACAGCCCGGTCACCCGCCAACGATCCCAGTCCGTCTTCCAACGAAGCGTCCTGAGCCGGCCTGTGATGCCGTACACCCTGATGGCCCGCATCATCTGACGGCCGTCCGAAAAGTACAGAGTAGCCGAGGTCGCCGTCCCCTGAGCCGTGAACGTCAGAATGTCCCCAGATCCGGCCCTGACGGGATCATCCAGATCACCTCCCAGCAGGCCATCACCTCCGGGATCAGGAATCTCGCAGGCGGGAATGAACCCCAGGGTCGCTCTGTCCGCATCGAGTTCAAGGACCCTCCCCACCTGATAATCACGCCCGGCAGCCATGTCGGTCCGTCTCACGCCATCGCCATCTCCGTCCTGGACGACCGCACACCGCCACCCTCCATCAGGCAGCCGGTCAAAGACCAGGGCGGTCGCTTTGCCGGTCACGGCGGCATCCGACCGGGCTCGCCACATTTGAGACCGCACGTTTTCCGTGACCCGTCTCAGAGCCGCTTCACGGTGTGCCGTCCCCAACAAAGGCAACACCACTACCGAACTCAAAGCCATGACCACCAGGACCACGACAGTTTCCACCAACGTCTGACCTTGCTCTTGCATCTTCGATCCCTTCCGTCGGGCGAAAAAACGCGGTCCCGCAGGACCGCGTTCCCGTCCACGCTGCGGTTTGTCTTATGCCTCGATCGTCACCTTCCTTGATGTTTTTAGGATTCGTTTGTGCTGGCGGTCCGGGGCAGCTTGACCTTTTCGGCCAAGGTCGTCTGCCCGTTGACGGCCACGAAGGGCCTGAGCTTTTCGAGCGAGGTCTCGCCGATGCCCTTGACCGCAACCAACTCGTTGACATTCTCGAAAGGACCGTTTGCCTCGCGAAATTCGAGGATCCGACCGGCCAGGGCCGGGCCGACCCGAGGCAGGTACTGGAGCTCACTCGCGGAAGCGGTGTTGACATTGACCACGCCGGCTGAACCGGTTTCGGCAGCAACGGCGCCGGCCGTGACGGCCATCAGGGCAAGAACGATGATCGGAATCAGTTTTTTCATGGTGTCTCCTTTTTGGTTTGTTGAAAATCTGTTTCTGGGTGAGCGCGTTGAGGATTGCTGTTAACTTGTGTTCATCTCGTGGGCCTCCTTCCGTTGTCGACCCTTTCTATGGCAACCCCTATGCCAAGTAACAGAAAATTCGAAAAACCTTTTATTGCGAGTAACTTAATAGAATTCGAGTCCACGACCCTCGTTTGCCGGCTGACATAATTTTCTCCGCTTTTTCGCCGACGACAGCCCCAGTCGGGGTGTAGAAAATTATGACGCTGTAGAATTTTCTGCCTGCTGTGGAACCCAGGCTCCCATTTGGCGGGTCAATGAAGTGCTCGGTCGCTCTTCGTCCCGAACGGAGAGCTTGGAACCCGCGCCAGGCCGGAGGCCTGCCCAGCCGACAGGCTCGGGCACGCGGAAGCGGGCGGCGTGGGCAAATAGCTGATATCTTCTGTACCATGACCTCTGTGACACATTCGACCTTGATCACCGAAAGCGCTCAGATCGGCCGCGAGTTAGCCCTGCTGATCTCAGGCGCTTCCGGCATGGTATTGGCGGCGCGTTTCGCAACGATGGCGCTTGAATACGCCGACCTGGACACCCTGCACCTGGTGATCACGTCACCGGCGGCTCAAGTTCTCAGCGCCGAGTTGGGTCCCGAATGGGCTTCGGCCCACAAATTTCGGGATCAGCTGAAGAGATCTCAAGAGGGGCCGACCACGGTCAAAACCTGGTCCAACGACGATCTGGGGGCGCCGATCTCATCCGGTTCCAATCCGCTGATCGGCACGGTCGTGCTCCCATGTTCTGCCGGCACTGCAGGCGCCGTAGCGCACGGTATTTCCCGCGGGCTTCTCCAGAGGGCGGCCGATGTCGCTCTCAAGCAACGGTGGCCGCTGATCCTCGGCATCAGGGAAAGTCCCATGTCCGAGATCCTGCTGGAAAACCTCCTTCGTTTGGCAAAAGCCGGTGCGACGATCATGCCGCCGCTGCCGGCGTTCTATCTTTCGCCCGACCCTCAGACCGCACTTGAAGAGTTTATCGATCATTACTGCCTTCGAATCCTGGATCTGCTGGGCATTCACCTCGACCGAAAGAACCTTCGGTGGAGAGCGTGACCGCTCTCGGCTTAGCCACTTGCAAATTTCCTGTCGACACGATGCGGGCCTGGAGGCCCGCGCTCCCACATGCAGTCCCAGCGGGCTTTTTGCCTCTCTTCTTTGTGCCTTTTTGTGCCTTTTTGTGGCTATTTTCACCTCTTCGTGGCCTTGCGCTTGGAGGTTGCACGCGTCTCCGTTCTACGGTCTGTCCTTGCTCACGTCTTGGATGGCCGACGCCATGAAGGCGCTCGATGACCTCCGGGAAACCGGGGAGATGATCAAGTTTCAGCACACGGTTTTTGCTCTCCCCTTTGCGCTGATCGCCCTGGTCAGTGCACCGGCAGAGGGTTGGCCGCCACTCAGGGTCTGGCTTCTGGTTCTCTTGGCCATGGTTGCAGCCAGAACGGCAGCTATGTCTTTCAACAGACTGGTTGACCACCGCATGGATGCACTCAACCCGAGAACCGCGAGCCGGGCGCTCCCTGAGGGTCGCCTCAACCGCAAGTTTGTCTGGTTGATAACCGTCGTCGCTTCGGCGGTCTTTGTGCTTGCCGCCGGCTTGCTCAATTCGTTGTGTCTCATGCTGTCGGTGCCGACCCTTGCGGTTCTCCTGGGTTATTCCCTGTCCAAGAGGTTTACCGCCGCGGCCCACCTGTGGCTTGGCGCCGCACTGGGTATCGCCCCCGTCGGGGCGTGGATTGCGGCCTCAGGCCGATTGGACCTGCCGCCGGTCGTGCTCGGCGTTTCGGTCATGCTCTGGGTTGCCGGCTTCGACGTCATCTATTCCCTCCAGGATGAGGTCTTCGACCGGTCGATGGGTCTGCACTCCATCCCTACTGCATTGGGGCCACGCCGGGCTCTCCACCTGGCCCGGGCCTTTCACATCCTGTCTCTGGCCGGCTTTGCGGCCGTTGCCGTACTTTCGGGCGGCGGACCCCTGCGCTGGAGTGCGGTGATTGCGGCGGCGGGAATGCTGGTTTGGCAACACACCCTGGTCTCGCCAGATGACCTCAGCCGCGTCAACGCAGCCTTTTTCACCGCAAACGGCATCCTCGCCGTCGTGATGGGGGTGTTGTTTATCGCTGCTCGTGTTCTTGGCTGAGTGCTGAGCCACTTGCAAAATTCCCGGGGCCACGATGCGGGCCTGGAGGCCCGCGCTCCCGGACACAGCCCCAGCAGGCCTCTTGGTTTTTCTCATTGTGCCTCTTTGTGGCTTTTCCTTCGTGCTCTTCGTGTCCTTCGTGGTTCAATTTCCTTCTCTTTGCGGGTCCTTCGCGTTCTTGGCGTCTTGGCGGTTCAATTGTGTTCTCGGTTGCCTGTTTTGGTTCCGACTTCGCCAATTTAGGTTAAGATCACCCTCGACTGATGAGTTCCGAGAAGATCCCCTTCCGCCACATTGCCCTCGAGGGGCCCATCGGGGTGGGCAAGACCTCGCTGGTCCAGATTCTGGCCCAACGGTTCGAAGGGGTGATGGTCCTCGAGGACATCTCCAACCCGTTCCTGCCGGCCTTCTACGAAGGACAGCCCGGCGCGGCTTTTCAGGTTCAGGTCTACTTCCTCTTGTCACGTTTTCAGCAACAGCGGGAAATCCGGCAGATGAATCTGTTTCAGAACCTGGTGCTTGCCGACTATACCTTTCCGAAGGACCGGATCTTCGCTTACCTCAACCTGGGAGACGACGACCTCAAGGTCTACGAGAAGTTGTACCCGGTTCTCGAACAGGAAGTGGCCAAGCCCGATCTGGTGATCTACATGCAGGCATCGGTCCCGGTCCTGATCGAACGTATCGCCCGGCGTGCACGGGACTACGAAACCGGGATCGACCCCGGATACCTCGAACGATTGAGCGAGGCCTATTCCTACTTTTTCTTCCACTATCGGGAAACACCCCTGCTGGTGGTCAATACCGATGATATCGACTTCGTCAAAAACCCCGCCGACCTCGACGCCCTGGTGCAACAGATCATCAGATGCAAACGAGGCACCCAGGTGTACGTGCCGCTCGGATCCTCCCGAACCGAGCTTTGATTAAGTGTACCCCGCCAGAATTGCTTGGGATTCTCGACGG
>JBDLIO010000293.1:0-4422 GCA_039714865.1 Acidobacteriota bacterium
GGCAACCATCGCTTCGGTCAGGGGTCTCCTTCCCCAATCGGCCCGTTGGTGCCTCTTGTCCAGCAGAATGTCGAAGCACGACTGCAGGAGCGAGGCCAGCCCGGTCTTTTCTTCACCCAGCAGCATGGCCATGATCTGCGTGTCCTGCAGGCCGTGAACCTCGGCCCCATAATCCCTGTCGAGGACCCGGATATCGTAGTCGGCACCGTGCATCAGAACCGAAATGTCGGGATCCCCACAAATCTCCCAAAGGGGTGACAGCGTGCCGGTGTCAAGAGCCAGAGGGTCGATGACCGCGTGCTCGCCGCCTACGCTGATCTGTATCAGGCAGACCTTGTGAAAATAAGAGTGCAGGGAATCCGCCTCGGTATCCATGGCGAAGACGCCGGCGGTGCGGCACTTGTCAGCCAGATCACCGATGGCGCCGGGGTCGTCGATCCAAAAAGCACGAAGGTCGTCGGTCATGCGGGGATGGTAGCAGGATCTTCCACTGTGCTACCTTCCCTCCCGGAATATCGACGGGGAAAGGACCCTTCTCTCAGCATATGACTTCTCACCTCGACATCGGCACGGCAAAGGTTGGAATCGAATTGACCAACCGCTGCAACATGAGGTGCACGATGTGTCCCCTGCCGAACCTGAGCCGACCGGCCGCAGACATGCCGTGGGACCTGGTAGAAAAGGTGGCCGCGGACTTCGCCGCCAACGGCATCCAGGTCCGGTGGCTGCACGAGATGGGTGAACCCCTGCTTTATGAAAGGCTGGCGGAGGCGATCGATCTCTTTCCCGGGTGTTCGGTTTCAACCAATGCAATGGCCCTCACTCCGGAGATCGGCGAGAAACTCCTCGGTTCCACGCTGGGCCGCCTGCGGCTCTGTCCCGACACCGTCAATCCCGAAGTCTATCCCGAGATCCGCAAGGGTGGGGTCTACGACAAGGTCGTCGCCAACATCAAGGCCTTTCTCGACCAGGCGGCCGGTGCTTCAATGGCCATCGAGATTCAAAAGATGGTTTCCAAACCCACCGCGGCCGAGCGGATCGAGGATTTTGAAAACCTCTATGACATCGGGCGTTTTGCCAATGCCAAGATCATCGAAAAGACCTGTGAGGGTCTGGACACAACCGACGCCACCGATCTGCACGAGGTGTATTACGGCTGTTTCCAGGGCTACCCTTTCAAGTGGTTCATCGTCATGGCCGACGGCCGGGTGACGCACTGTTGCTACGACTCCGATTGCCTGCAACCGATCGGCGACATGAAGACTCAAACGGTCGAGGAGATCGTTCACGGCGAAACGATCGATCGATTCATGGAGGCGTTTCAGACCAGGGACTGGGAGACCCTCCCCCGCTGCGGCGAATGCCACCGCAATGCGACGCCCACGGCGGTGATGAAGGACCAACTGGTTCAGCTGGGACACAGGATCGAACGCCTCGTGCCCGTCAAGGCCATCGGGCGCAGGGTGTTCAATAGGGGTCCCCGCTGATGGCAAAGGCCCAATGGGGCGCCGAACCGGAGTTCTTCGGTCCCCGGCACGCCCACCGCGAAGGTCGAATTCTCCGCGCATTAGACGGACTCGATTTCCCCGCCGGCCCCCACCTGGAGTGCGCTGCCGGCGTCGGTTCCTTGTCGGCAGCACTGGCGGCCCGGGGCCGCGTCGTCGTGGCCGGAGATTTATCGCTGCGGTCCCTGGCGGTGATACGGCGAAAGATGCCGCCCGAGGCGGCCGTGTTTTCTGTCGTCTGCGACATTACAAGCCTGCCGTTCCCTGACGCCTCCTTTTCAACCGCCACCAGCGCCGAGACCCTGGAACACATCCCGAATGACACGGCAGCGGCGACCGAACTGGGCCGCACACTGGCGCCCGGCGGAGCTCTGGTCGGTTCCGTTCCAGCAGGGCCGGAGCAGTTCTCCGACTGGGACGTATGGGCAGACCATCAGCGGCGTTACACCAAGGATGCCATGGAGACCCTGCTCGAAGGCGCTGGTCTTCAACCCACGGTCACCGTATGGGGCTGGCCCATCCTCCGACTCTACGACGATTTCTTTCTCAAGAGGGTCAACCGGCGTCGGCTGCAAAGCCCTTCGATCGAAGGTGACGCATCGCTCAGGCGGGTTTCCAGCCTTGGGCGAAAAAAATTCCTCGTCAAAATTGTGCAGGCCGCCTTCAGTATCGACCGTCTGTTCGACAACGTTCGCTGGGGTGTGGGGTTGCTTTTCGTCGGACGAAAAGCATAAAGGGAATATAGGAAGCCAGCTCCCCCTTCTATTCCAAAGCGAGTCTGAGGCAGAAACTCGAAACTTGAAACTTGAAACTGGCAGGATTACAGGTCAAAGGGCCAAAGAGTTTCTGTGTCGAAGAGGGTCATGAACGAGAAAGGAGTCTCGATTCTGACAACGCCGTTCAAACGTGGAATCGAGTTTCCAGTTTCAAATTTCCAACAACGGTATCAAATGCTCGCCGTGCTCTCGGCGAGCCAATCCTTGATCTTCTGCGCGACCACCTCCGGCCTTTGCATGGGCAGCATATGCCCCGTTCCCTTGACGATCCTGCAGACCCCATCCGGCGCCTTCCTCTCGAACCTCCTGGCTGCCCCGGCGGTAAAGGTGTCGGAATGCTCCCCCACCAAGACCAAGACAGGGACCTGAAGTTTCGAGATCTCAGGCCATACATCATGTGGACTCACTTCGAAAATCCGGGCTTCCCACGCTTTTGGATAGCGCAGCCGTACCCCTTTTGAGCCGCTGTCTTCTTCTAGACCGGCCTCGAGGTATGCGTCGAAAGCCGCATCAGTCCATCCCTCAAAAGCCGGCTTGCCGGCCCACGAACGCCGCACGGTCTCCCTGTCCGGCCACGCGTCCCGGCGTCTCAAGGCCCCGGCCATCAGCGGCAATCTGTGCGCCCTCCCCCACCGTTTCATCTGGCCCCAGATCACTGACCGGGCTCCGGTGAAAATGACGGGGTCAAGCAGCACCAGCGCCCGATAGAGTTCCGGGTTCGCGACAGCCGTCATCAAGTGGAGTACCCCGCCCAGACTGTGCCCTGTACCGATGACAGGGCTGCTGAAGCGATCCTCAATCCCAAGGCGAAGGTCCTCCGCCAGGTCCCGCCACCCGGAAATATTCCGAGGGTCGGTACCCTGAACCAGGGGTCTGGCCTCCCAGCCGGCAATCTGAAAACTCTCATTGAGTGGATCAAGGAGAGGCTTGTAGCTTTTGACCGGAAAGCCATTGGCATGCGCAAATACCAATGAGGGGCCGCCGCCGGCCCAGTCAACCCACCGGAAGTTCTCTGCGGGGACCAATAGACCAACTACTGGAAACTGGCGACGGCTGTTTCGTCTTCGTCAAAAACCTCAAGTAAAGGCAAGATCTGGGTCAATTTGAGGGTCCGCTCGATCTGAGGCTTCGGCCGCAATAGCTTGAGCTCCGCTCCGAATCGGTGAGACAGTTTCCATCCAGCAACCAGTTCCCCTATGCCGGACGAATCGAGAACGGTGACCTTTTTGAGGTTGATCACGATCTTCTTCCAGCCCTCGGCCAGAAGCTCGTTGACGATTTCGCGCAGGAGTTCATCACCCACGCCCCCCACCAACCGCCCGTCGAGGTCCACAATGATCACATCGTTGAAGTGCCGAACGTCAACTTTCATGGTTGAATTCTACCTGAGTTTCCAATATTTCGCCTCGGCGACCCGGCCCGGTTCTGGTGAGCTTGACGCATATCCGTGGAGGTACGGTCTCAAGCATGAATCGAATCGTGGCCCAAGGGGCATAGAAGAACTTAACAAGGAGGGGTGTCACTGAGGCCGTTTTGACAGTGGGAAAATCCAACCCGACCTCACCAGCCCACGAGGGTAGTTCTTACTATGTGCTAGACTGGCTTTTTTAATATCGTTCTCATTGAGCATCAGAAGGGAATTTAAATAATGAAAATTGACACCAACAAAAAACTCACCGGCGTGACCCTGAATGATCTTAAGGAATTGGAATCCGAAACCAAGAAATTCTCATCGAAAATCAAAAGAGCCAAGAAGCAACTCGAGAAGGCCGAAGCCAAGAAACAAGCTCAGGAAGTGCTCAAGGCCGCGAAAGAAACCTTGAAGGCCAAAGAAGCCGACCTTCGAGAAGCACTCACCAAAATGGGCTACACCAAAGAGCAAATCAAAGAAGCGGTGAAGGCGATGCTGCAAACCACCTCAAAGCCCGCACCAAAGGCGAAACGAAACCGTGGTCCGGCCAAGTATATTTACACCCACCCAAAGACCAAAGAGATCTACACAGCCGGGAAACCCCCAAAGTGGTACCAGGACATGAGCACCCAACAACGAGCAAAAATCCGAAAGGACAATCCTGCTCGTATCATGTGGGAGAAGCAACAGGCCTGAGGTCGCCTCCACTATTTCTCAATCCCCCCTCTCC
>JBDLIO010000294.1:0-4419 GCA_039714865.1 Acidobacteriota bacterium
TCGAAGGTGGAGACGGGCGCACCTTCCAGAACCGCGGCCACACCGCCGACGACGATGAACTCCACACCACCGTCCACGAGTGCGCGAAGAAGGTTGCGGAAGCGGACCGGCCGCCGCTGCTCATCCATGCCGGGGTGTCCAGAAGGTATCGACGAAGTCCTGGAGAACAGCCAGTCGTTCCTCTACGGAGAGCGACAGAGTCCAGCAGATCAAGTCACGGTCGGCGATCCATTCGCTCGCTTCGGCTTCCGACCCCGAGTCACTCAAATCAACCCAGCCAACTTTCTCCGTGGTTTCCCTTTGCCCGTCCATTCCTCTTCAGCTTAGCAGACTGTATGGGCCTGTCGCTATCGCCTCGTATCGGCCCAAGGGCCATGTTCTTTACGATAAATTGAGCCTCTTGCAAAACTCTGAGAGTCACGATGCGGGCCAGGAGGCCCGCGCTCCCACATGTTGTCTCAACGGGCTTTTTGCCTCTCTTCTTTGTGCCTTTTTGTGGCTGTTCTGGTGTTTTTGCAAGAGGCTGAAATTGGCAACGGTTGCGAACGCGTCGCCGATTTCTGGTCACTGCCAACTGCCTCAACTCGCCACCGACCGCTCGTTCCAGAGTGCCATCAGACTCATAACGATGAAGGTGAGACCCAAGACGGCAGTCGGGCCTGAGATCAGCAACGGCAGATCGGCCAGCGCGGCGGTCGGAATCAAGGTCCCCAGCCCGGAGAGCAGTTCTCGCAAGCCCGGACCGAAGAAGATCGCGACGGCGGTGAGGCAGACGATGGTCAACCGTTGAACCCAGGTGACGACCCGAACAGCTTTGAATGACCGTTCTTGTCGCGCTTTCAGCCGGGACCGAATCCAGATGATCTTGGGATCGGGCAGCGGCGGGTCATCAAGAGCCATGGCGTCGACATCCTCGGTCAGTGCGGCCACTACCAGTGCTGTCTCCGCACAACCGAGACAAGACGCCGCATGATCCCTGAGAGCCTCGGTCCAACTGCCATCCCGGGCGGCCGTGACAATCTCGACTTCAAATGGACATACGCTCATGCTTCGCCCCTTTCAATAGGCTTTAACCCCAAACCTCTCAACCGATCGGCCATTCGATGCCTGGCCCTGGACAGCATGGACTTCAGGCTGGCGGTTTTCAGGCCGAGGGCCTTGGCAATCTCCTGGTGGCTGGACCCCTCCACGTAGGCCAACCACAACATCTGCCGATCTCGAGGGGCGAGGCCGCTCATCGCCACAGCGACATCTGAGCGGTGATCGACGGTGTTCTGGAGACCCGGATCACCGGGAAGATCCGGCGGCATTTCGTATTCCGGCCGCCGCCGCCTGAAATGATCTCGAACAAGATTGGTTGCAATCCTGAAAAGGTAGGCTTTTCGATGCCCTTCGTCTTCGGTCTTGAGGCCTGAACGCAGGAGGCGGAGGTACGCCTCCTGCATCAGATCGTCGGCCAAAGACGGGTCGCCGAGGCTCCTGAGGAGGTAGGCACGCATTCGCCTGGCCGTTTGGCTGTAGAAAACCTGAAATGCAGCCTCATCCATCACCCCCGATGCTAACGCGGTATCGGTGATGGGGATACCAGAAGCGGCCGTTGCCATCGAGATCATCTCGTTCCGGAAACTAAATGCCGAGGTCGTCTGAAATCGACTCCGAACCACCGTTGATCAGGCCCCAACTCTTTGACAACCAATAAGCTACCGCGCCCGAGAGCAGGAACCCCGCCCCGACACAGGCCCCGAGCACACCGATGATCGTGAAACCCTGGGCCGCCTCCGGCATCACGCCGCGGACCAGCAGGAATCCGACAGCGACCGCCGCGAGGATGACACCGATTTGAATCGAGGACAGAACCCGCATCCTCGGATGCGTCGGCCCGGTGGACGCGGTCTCGAGCAACCGACGCCCGGCTTCACTCTCGAGGTACTGCAACGCCTCCGGCGCGGTCCCGAACTTGTCGATCACCTTGTTCTGCAGTTCGAACATCATCGTTGCCATCCGTCGCTGGCGAAAGAAGTCGAGGAGAATTTTGAAACCCCATCCCCATACGCCAAACACAACAGGCAATGTCACCATCATTGATACCGCTTCCATTACTTCCATCAGAACCTCCGTTTCACCCTACACAACGCGGGAAGTTTCAGATGGTTAGCAAGAGCGGCAAAAGTGCGTACGGATTTGGCCTATGGATAAAATATCTTGATCCTGGATGGTCTCTGGGCCAAAACCGTCCACCCTCCTTCCGCTATTCGCGCTTCGCGCGGGAAGGAGGACAGGAACAAAGCAAATATGGAGGGCGCCGGATGCGATGTCGTTGCCGGGCCCGGCCGAACCGGTTACTCTCAATCCCTCGAAAGGAGAAATACACATGGGTCTCACAGAAGAATTCGAATCAGCCGTTTCACGTTCCAAGCAACTCCCGGAGAAACCGGCCAACGATGTGCTCCTCAAGATCTACAGCCTCTACAAGCAGGCGACGGAGGGTGATGTTTCGGGCGACGAGCCGGGAATGTTCGATTTCGTCGCCAAGGCGAAATATCAGGCCTGGGAAGAATGCCGCGGTTTGACCTCAGACAATGCAATGCAGCAGTACGTTGACCTGATCACCAAGCTGGAAAGCTGAGACCCTCGGCGGTTTGAGACAAACCCGTCAGAGTTGGAGCCACAAAGTGACTGACCGGCCCGCCAGGCGGCTTTCAGCCCAGGGACTTGCGAGATTCGGGAGCAATAGCCACAAAAAGGCGCAAAAAGGCACGAAGAGAAACACAATAGAGAAAACACTTTGGTTGATAATTCTTTGTGAATGAAAAGTCTGATCTTAGCCTGTTTAACTTGTTTCCCTTTTTTGTGCCTTTTTGTGGCTGCTCTTCTTGTGGCTTTTGTGTGTGGCTACCCCACCAAGAGCGTCCTGAAACTCTCCAACTCCATCGGCTCGGCCAGGAAAAACCCTTGCACCCGGGCACATCCCAGATCCTCCAGGGTCTGAAGTTGGGAAGCCTGCTCGACACCCTCGGCCACAACTTCGAGGTCGAGCCCCTGCCCCATTCGAATGATCGACTCCACCAATCGGCGTCCATTTGGATCGGTGCTCATACCGTCAATGAAGGAGCGGTCGATCTTCAAGCAGTCGATCGGATACCTCCGCAAGTGGCTCAACGATGAATAGCCGGTTCCAAAATCATCAAGTGCCACTCGTGCCCCCAGGGAATGAAGATCGGCGAAGAGCTTCGCCGTCACATCGGTGTCCCTCAGGATTGACCCCTCGGTAATTTCCAGGCACAGATTGGTTGCCGGAATGGAATACCGGTCCAAGACAGAGCCGATGCCCCGAGCCAATTCCGGATCACCAAAACGCGTCGGGGAGAGATTGACGTGGAGAACCAGGTCATCCTGCAACTCACGGAGATTTTGCATGGCCCGGCACGAAGTTTCGAGAATCCACTGATCGATCCGGCCGAGCATTCCACACCTCATGGCGGCGGGAATGAACGCTCCGGCAGCCAGGAGGCCACGAGTCGGATGTTCCCACCGGGCCAACGCCTCAATCGCCAGGATCTTGCGAGAGTCAATCGAGAAAATCGGCTGATAGTGAACCACCATCTGGTTCATTTCGAGGGCGTGGTGAAGATCGTTCTCCAGGTCAAAACACTGCAACCCCGCCGGCTTCATTGAACGGTCAAAGAGGGTGATCGTGCCCTTGCCCTGCTCCTTGGAGGCATGAAGGGCCATCGCCGCCTGGCTGAGAAGATCGTCAGGATGCTGCTCCGCCGGGGCCTTGTCGTCGAAGGCGGCGCCGATGCTGCCGCCGAGCGAAATCTCTTGGGTCCCGAGCAGGAACGGCCGAACCAACCCGTTCAGAATGCGTCGAGCTGCATCGTGGATCTCCTCCCGGCTGTCGAGGTCCTCGATCACTACACCATACTCGTCTCCCCCAAGTCGGGCTACCGTATCACCAGCTCTCGTACATTCCTTGAGCCGTACTCCGACCTGGGCCAACACCTCGTCGCCCGCCGCGTGACCCAAGCTGTCGTTGACCCTCTTGAAATCATCCAGGTCAACAAAGAGCACGGCAACGATTTTCCCCTGCTGACGACGACGAGAAAGGGCCAGGTCCAGACGATTGAGAAAGAGGGACCTGTTGGCCAAACCCGTCAGGCCGTCATGCAGGGCCTGATAGGAATTCCTCGATGCCGCCAACTGCTGCGACTCGAAAAGCTGGGCGTTGGTGATGGCGATCGCAGCCTGTTCACCGAACAGGCTGAAGGCACGGAGGTCGTGCTCCGTGTAGACCCTCCCTGGTTCTGCGTTGATATTCAGCACACCGAGAAGCTGCCCCCGATTGACCAACGGAACCGACATTGCACTGCTGGGAAGAACCGAGACAGGTTGGCGCTCTCCTTGATGTTCAACCAGTCC
>JBDLIO010000295.1:0-4414 GCA_039714865.1 Acidobacteriota bacterium
AATCCGACCCTTTCCGCACCGAGAGCCGTCGGCCGAATACTGAGTGACCTCAAACGCGTCTTTCGACGTTGAGCGTTGGACGTTGGACGTTGAGCGTTCGGATCGCTTCTTTAACTCGAAGTGGTTGTTTCTCTGGCCTCTGTGTTGAAGGATCCTATAAGTCCACAACCTCTAGATGCTCCGGGTCTCCCCCAAGAATGGTCCGGGTAATCCGCCGAAAGCGGTCCGAGGCATCGGTCAGATGCAGCACGACTCGTCCGGCGCCCGCTCGACCCGTTGCAGCCCCTCGGTATCGCTGCACGACTGCATCGGTCACTGCCGAGGCCGAGTCAATCAAACTGACCCCCGGCCCGGCGACCCTGGCGAGGGAGGGCTTCAGCAGTGGATAATGCGTGCACCCGAGAATGATCGCTTCAAGACCTGCATCCAACAGCGGTCTGAGGTAGAGCTCTGCGACCTGATCGGTGATCGGGTGATCACCCCAGCCTTCCTCCGCCAGTGGAACGAACAGCGGACAGGGGGCGGCCGTGACCGATACCTCGGGCGCCAGCCGGTGGAGGGAATCCTGGTATGCGCCTGACCGAATGGTGCCTTCGGTGCCGATGACCGCGATCCTTCGTGCGCCGCCGGCCACTGCCGCGCGCACCCCGGGTTCGACAACACCGAGAACAGGGACCGGAGAAATCTCGGCCAGGGCGGGGAGGGCGTGGGCCGACGCGGTGTTGCAGGCAACCACCAGGAGCCTGACATCGTGCCGGAACAGATGAGATGCTGCGTTGAGGGCATACCGTCGAATGGTCGTCTCGGATTTCGAACCATAAGGGAGGCGGGCGGTGTCGCCCAGGTAGAGATAATCCTGATCCGGGAGCCTCTTTCGGAGGGCCGTCAATACGGTCAACCCGCCGACGCCCGAGTCGAAGATGCCGATGGCGCCCCGCATCATCTGCCGATCAGGTCTTTGTTGAGGACCAGCGGCCGGGAGAGATCAAGATGCCCCGTCAGCGTCGCCCGTTCTGTTCCGTCGAAGAGAACCTGGACCGCGACCACCTCGGTGTTCAGCAGGACCGAGTTGACCAGGCCGTAGACCATCATCAATTCCGTGGCCGAACCCTCGAGAGGCTCCGGCGGACCACTGAGGTCGAGGTAGGCCCGGCCTCCCGGCGTCACGAACAGGGTCCTCAATTCTGCAGGGTAGGGGAGAATCGGCTGAAGGGAGCTTCTGGGACCGGCGTGCAATTCAGCGAAGACGATGCGGATGCGAGCCGCCGTTTCCTCCGGGAGGGGCACCGTCCGGATTTCTGGATGAAGAAGCCCGTCGCCACCTGCGAAAAACAACGTGATCCGCTGCTCGGGCGCGGGCGTTGCTGTTGGGAGCGGTTCAGCGGGGATGACATCCTCAACCGGAGCGACATGAGTGGTTCCGGTGACGAGGAGCCATGCCAGAAGGGCCCCGATGGCCAGGCCGGCCAGCAGGATGACGAACAGGCGACCTTTCATCGCCCGGCCAGAAAGTCTCCGATGCCCAGGGCGATGGCATCAGCAAGGCCCTGTTGGTGTTCCGGAGAGGCCAAATGTTCCCGTTCTTTGGAGTTCGAGAGAAAACCGACCTCTACCAGGACTGCCGGCATCGTTGCACCGGTCAGGACTACGAACGGCGCCTGTTTGACGCCCCGATCCTTGAGGCCCAACAGGGCGTTGAGCCGCGCCTGAACCCGAAGGGCCAGACGGGCACTCTCGTTGAGTACCTCGGATTGAGCCATGTCCCAGAGAATCAGATCCAGGGTCGAGCCCCCTTGAGCACCGGCGCTGCCCGCGCGGTTTTCCAGGTCGGCCGTGGATTGGGCGGCCTCGTCGCTGGCCCGGTCGTCAAGGCTCATGTAGTAGGTCTCGGCGCCGTGGACCGATGACACCGTTGATGCGTTGGCATGAAGCGAGACGAACAGCCGTGCGTCGAGGCGGTTGGCCAGTGCGGCCCGGTCCGTCAGGGCTCGCCCCGTGTCCCCGTCTCGGGTCAAGCGGACCGGGTAGCCCGCACCACGGAGGGCTTGGGCGAGCCGCCTGGCAATCACCAGGGTCAGCTCCTTCTCCGACAGTCCTGATGCTCCGACGGCGCCTGTGTCGTCGCCTCCATGGCCGGGGTCGATGACGATGGGGCGAGGTCCGGAGCGCGCCACGGGTCGGGCGATGATCGGTGCCGGAGTCGGCGTCGGAGGAGCCGTGCCCAGCTCCATGACCACCCGGTCCGGCCCGGACAGGACATTCCAGGAGATCAAACCGACAGTAGGGCTGAGGTCGATCTCGAGGCGTCCGGGCGCAGCAACGACCGACCGAACCCGGCGGGACCGTAAACGGTTGGGGCTTTCGATTCGGGGCGCCGATCGTGGCATCAACACGACGACTCCGCCTCCAGGTCGAGCCTCGACCTTGGCTTCCACCGCCCTGTCCAGCGACAGTACCAGCGTTGTCGTCGCGCTGAAATCCGCAGCCGCCGGGCGGATTGTGATCGGTTTGCCCGAGCTGACCCCGGGGACGATCGAGTAGCCGCCGGCAACAGGCTCGAGGTGGAACCCGAACGGGGCCAGGATGAAGTCGTCGAGGAAGCTCAGTCTGACAGCGATCCCCCCCGGCGAACTGATCGGTGCGTCCTGGACCTCCGCCAACTTGCCGTTGACCAGGACCAGGCGACGGTCCGGTGCAACCTGCACCAGGTGTTCGCCCAATGACAAGGCCCAGACGCCGGCGGAAGCGGAATACGCCGCTTCGCCTCCAAGGAGCATCATGATCGGTGACACCTCGACATGATTACGAACGGGTGTCGTCTCGATTTTGAGTCCCTGGTGTCTGAACTCCAGCCTGGGAGGAAGGGTCTGAGCCTGGACTCCGGTTGTGAGCGCCAGGATTGCTACGAGCGTGAAGAAAACGGTATTCCGCATGGCGGGCACATGATAGCAATTCCCTGACCAATACTTTGTCCGTTGGTCAGAGAGTTGACGAGGGGAAGGCGTGTGATGTGTTGACGGGCCGGTAGATCGTCTCATACCTGTAAGTCCGTTCAGGTCGGCGGCATTTGGCATGAAACTGCGAGCAAATGCGGGCCCTGAAGGACCCGCCTGCAGTTTCTAAGTCTGTTAGGTTAAGACAGTTCGGTGTAGGCGCGTCCTTCGGGGCGCGCGGCTTTGCAGTCTCCTTTACGGACTCACAGTCCACTGGCCCATATCGCCGCTCTCGAACCCATCGGCGAACAGGGGGGTTGCCCCACTTTCCAGACCCCATACCTCCACGTCGTCGATGTTCCAGCCGGAGTACCTCCACCCGCCGTCGGTGGTACCCATGGTCCAGCGTAGGTAAACGGTGGACTGCCCGGCGGCCACGTCCGAGATGTTGTACTCCACCTGGGTCCACGAAGAATCCTCGACCCCGGAGGTGTTCTGCCAGACGTTGGACCAGTTGGCGCCGTCAGTGCTGACCCGCAGGTAGGCGTGGTCGTAACTCGGCTGCTCGACATTGAGGTAGCGCTGGAATTTCACCGAGATCTGGTCGAGGTCGGTGCAGTCGAAGGCGGTGGAAGTCAGGTGCGTCTCGGGGAGGTTGTCCGCGTAGTCGCCGTTGAGGTTGTAGCCGTAGACGTTCGACCCGGTGCAACCGCTGTTGGGATCGGGGTTGCCGTATTCGCCACCACTGCCGGTGGGAATGCCATGGGCCCAGAGGCCCTCGGTGGTCCAGCCGGGGTCGGTGCTCATGTCCCACGAATGCTGCATCGTCGGCGCACCCACCTGGAGGTTCACCGTCCGGATGGTGTCGCCGTCATGGTTGGTGGTATTGGTGAAACTGATGGTGTCATGGTACACACCGTTGCCCAGCGAATCGGCCCCGGAGTTGATCGAGACGGTGACCGTGGCTGAACCGAAACCCGGCAGGGAGCCGCCGGTGGATGAGAGGTCAACCCAGCTCTGGCCCTTGTCCACCGTGAAGTCGATACCGGTCGCCTCCATGTTCTCGATGGTGTAGACCATGCTCGAGGGGCTGAAGGGACCGCCCGCCATACCCTCGGGATCGAAGGATCCGCTGGGGGAAACCTTCATGCCGGTCACCTCGGCGCCCTGGATGGCTGCGGCCGGGTCGCCAAAGAGGTTGAGCTCGTAGGTGCACCAGCGCATGCAGGGCTCGTTGATGCGATAGAGGTTGTCCTCCTTGGAGTCCTGGTTGGCCTTGCTGACCTCGGGCATGGACTCGTCGAATACCGCGTCCCAGAACTCGCGGTTGAAGCGCTGGGAGGGGCCGTCGGTGGTGTTGTAGTCACCCCAGCCGTACCGGGCGTTCATCACCAGCGCAAAGGCGCCGTGGTCGGTCTTGATATTCATCGTCTCGGCCCAGCAGTCGGTCCCGTCAAGATGGCCGGCCAGACAGGTCTGGG
>JBDLIO010000296.1:0-4407 GCA_039714865.1 Acidobacteriota bacterium
GCTCTATCTCCTGTTCTTCCAGGAGACCTTCCCGCAACTGCATCTTGACCGACCGCCGCACCTCTTCAAGCGAGGCGCCGACCGGAAGATTGGCCGACACCACCAGGAGGTCGAGCAGCCGATCCTCCGCCGCGCGCTCCGCCCGAACCTTGACCTCGCGAGTCCGGTTTTCACGGACCATCTGGATGCCGGCCTCGACCAGGTCACGGACGATGCTCTCGACGTCTCGCCCGACGTAACCGACCTCGGTGAACTTCGAGGCCTCGATCTTGAGGAACGGAGACTCGGTCAGGCGGGCCAGGCGGCGGGCAATCTCGGTCTTCCCGACGCCGGTCGGCCCCATCATGATGATGTTCTTCGGCGCCACCTCGTCGCGCAGATCAGGATCCAGCTGCTGCCGACGCCACCGGTTGCGCAGGGCGACCGCAACCGCCCTCTTGGCCAGGTTTTGGCCGACGATGTAGCGGTCCAGCTCGACAACAATCTCTTTGGGGGTCAGATTGTCCATTTTCATGTGCCCAGCTCCTCGATCGTGATGTGCTGGTTGGTATAGATGTCAATACTGCCGGCGATTTTCAGGCCCTCTTCCACCAGAGTCCTGGCATCGAGGTCGGTATGAGCCATCAAGGCCCGGGCCGCCGCCAGGGCATAGGAGCCCCCTGAACCGACCGCAACGATCTCGTCATCGGGAGAGAGAACCTCACCGGTTCCTGACACCAAAAGCGTCGTCGTCGCATCCGCAGTGATCAGCATCGCTTCGAGGTGACGTAATGCCCTGTCGGTGCGCCATTCGCGCGCAAGCTCGACCGCGGAGCGCTCGAGATTGTGGCTGAAGGCCTCCAGCTTGGCCTCGAATCGCGTGAAAAGCGCCAGCGCGTCGGCGACCGACCCGGCAAACCCTGCCAGAACCCGTCCGCCTGCGAGCGGACGTACCTTTGCCGCCGTATGTTTCATCACCGTGTTGCCCAGAGTGACCTGACCGTCTGATCCGATCGCCACCTTGTCGTTCCGGCGAACCGCCAACACCGTTGTGTGGTGCCATTCGTGCATTCCAGCCTCCAAACGGCCATTGTAACAAGAAGCTATCAGCTATCAGCTGTCAGCTCGTCGCAACCGTACAAACCACGAACGCCAAAAAACGCCAAATCGGGACGTGCCGTACACAGCTTTTCCCTCCGGCAGGCTTCCCAGTAACGATTCTGCGTCGGGAAAGGCTGTGTGGGGCAATCCCCGGCGAGCGCATCAGCAATCGAGTGTTGGCTGACGCCGTAGGCCGCCGAGGTCATTTCCCGGAGGGGCGGCTCTCCTTCCGGTTTCAGGGATGTTGCCCCTCCGGGAAATGCACCGAGCGGGGACTCCGACCGGCGGCCCCGAAGGCCGGGGTTGGAATTCAGGGACCGGAAACAGTGGGCAGCGTCCGAACCCAGCGTCAGGTTCAGGATCAGCAGACAGCGTCAGATGGCAGCGACCGCGGCAGTAGCCAGCGGCGGCGACCGGGCCACGCGAGGTCCCTCGGCGGCGTGAGCATGAAATAGAGGGGACACTGATCTTCTCGATCCGATCTTCTCGATCCCGTCATCCCGAGCGGAGGCCCGCAGGGCCGGAGCCGAGGGATCTCCCCGGACCAAACGCCGGCGTCGGACTGGGGGGATCCCTCCACTCGGTCGCTAAAGCTCCCTCGGTCGGGATGACGAACGGTGGAGTATCGGAAATCGTGCCAGAGAAAAGATCAGTGTGCAATTCCCGTCATTCTGCGGCCGGAATGTACACCGGGTCCCCGGAACGGTTGTCGATCACCGAACCGTAGGCAAGGAAACGGCCCTCTGCCTCGGCCGTACTGACATGGGCGTAGCAGTTGTCCAGTCCGCCGGAGGCCACCGGTCGGAAGATCCGATCGACCTGCTTGTGTTCGAAGGGCCGAAGGGTCACCACCTTCATGTCAAGCAGCACACCGTTTTCATCGTACAGATCAACTCGAACGTCGAAGGTCTGATTGGTGATGTTGAGAAAACCGATATTGGTTCGATATCCCTGGTTTTGCGAACCAGACTCCGAGAGGTGGGTCAGCGGGAGCGAGGTTACGGAGTCGATCGCAGCCCCGGCCGTGACCGCCGGAATGAACTGGCCATAGGTTCCTTCCGGGGTCTGGTTGTAGGTGCGGCTCGATGCCGTAATCGTCCCCTGGGTTGGGGTGATCCGAAGGGCGGCGGCCCCGTCGAAACCGAAGATCTCGCCAAGAACATCGGTGTAGCGCACGCCGGCGCCGGCATTTAGGGTGAAGTCGCTGCTCGAAGGATCGGGGTTGGGCTGATTCCTTTCGAGCAATTCGATCGTGTAGGTTGCCTGTGACGCCCCCGGATTGTGAATCTCGAGGTCGGTTCGCCACACGGTGCCCCCGGCGCCGGCGACGTGGGCCGATGTCGGGATGAAGAGACTCTCGCCAGCCGATACCACCGGGCTGTCGGGCATGATGAATACCGGGTCGCCCGTTCGGTTGTCGACCACCGAGGCATAGGTGAAATAGTCGGCGTCTGGCGTAGACGACTCCACGATCGCGTAGGCGTCTTCCACGTCGGTCCCGATAATGTCCGTTTTCTGGAAGAAACCGAAGGGTTCGATTTCGTAGCTGTGCGTCGCGATCTGGCTTCCATCGTTCCGATACAAATCGACATTAACTGTGACGGTGTTGTCGGATGCGTTTGAAAAGCCGATGTTCGTCCGGTAGTCGTCGTTGCGCGTCAACTGGATCAATCGGGCGGGCTGAGCCGGGCCGATCGCTTCCCCGGCGGCCAGTCCCGCGATGAATTGACCGAAGGTTCCGGAGGCGGCGTCGTTATAGGTTCGAAGGCTGGTCTTTAACTGCTGGTTGCCGCCGACGAGGATGGCGCCGGCGGCCCGGTTCCTTCCGAAAACCGTTCCCACAACGTCGCCGAACTTGATGGAATGCCAACTCTCGATGCTGACGGAGCGCCCCTGAACGTCTGAATTGTCTCGTTCGCTTTCCAAGAAGAAGAGATTCGCGTTGACGGTGCTTCCTGAAGGGTTCCAGAGGACGAGGTCGGAGACCCAGTTGGTCCCAGAGCTCCCGGAGATGTTTGCGGCTCCCGACAGGACCGATACGAAGGCGCCGGGGTTGTCGATTCCCGGAGAGGACTGACCGACGTAGATTGTTTTGGATGCGGTGGCCGATCCGAAATCGTTGGTGGCCGTCATGCTGACCGTATAGGTGCCGGCCGAGGCGTACAGATGAAGCGGTTGGGCCGCTTCGGATGTCGATCCGTCGCCGAAATCCCAGGACAAGGACGAAACGCCGAACAGACTCCGATCTCTGAATACGGCGTTGGGCCCGGCCGATTCCACGTCAAAATCGGCGCGGGGCGCCTGGCAGCCGGTGGTGAAAATCTCGAAATTCAAGCCATCGGCGACATAGACGAGTCCACCGGAAACGGCGATGCCGTTGGCCCGGTCGTTTGTATAGAAGGTCGTCCGCGTCTGGGGGTTGCCGGGTACCTGGAGATCGACAATTGAGACTCCATCACTACCGTGAGCGATGGTGGCAATGCTGTCCTGGACGGCGACATCTTCGACTGGACCTCCAGATGTGTAAGTGTTCAAGTGGGTGGGGTTGGCCGGATCCGACACGTCGATGATCTCAAGGCCCAGGTGACCCGCAGCGACATAGGCGATACCGCCCTCGACCTCGACGTGTTTGAACTGGCCGGTCCCCGGCTCGATTGTGTATTCACCGAGCAACTGTGGCTCCTGCGGAACGCTGACATCGTAGATGCCGAGCCCGGCTGTCCCGTCCGCAACATACGCGGTGTTTCCGACGACGCGCACATCAGTTGCGTAACCGGGAGTGTTAATGCTGGAGAGGACCTCAGGATTCTCCGGATCGCCCGCGTCGATGATCAACACACCGTATTGCTGCTCCTGCTGGGCGACATAGACCAGCGATCCGACAACGTCGACCCCCCAAGCTCCTCCGGGAACCTCCACCGAACCCAGCAGTCGAGGGTGCGCCGGATCGGATGCGTCGATGATCTGCAGGCCCCCTGCCTGGTCCGCAACGTAGACATTGTGATCGGACACAGCAAGATCCCGCGTGCTGTCTCGGGTCCCGAAGGCGCCGAGCAGGGGGAATCCTGACCGGTCGCTGAGATCGACGATCTGGAGTCCTCCTGAGCCGTCCGCGACATAGGCGATCGTGCCTGAGACAACGACCTGGAGGGCATTGCCGTCGGTATTGTTGGCGGCCAGTTGGTATGGGGACGCCGGATCGCTGACGTCAACGATTTCAATACCCAACAAATAATTGGCGATGACCGCGGTCGTTCCGACCACCGAAATGTGAGAATAGAAGCCTTCTGAGTCAAAGGTCGTGATCAATTGCGGGGCGGCCGGGTT
>JBDLIO010000297.1:0-4397 GCA_039714865.1 Acidobacteriota bacterium
GGCTTCGGCTCCGCTGATGTGGCCGGTCTCCGGAGCACCTCCAGTGGGATGGCTCCCGTGCGTTGATGGTGTTCCAGGCAGCAATCAAAAACTGCCCCCATCTGCCGTTCCAGCTGAGCCTCGGCCTCCCTCCCCCATCCCGCATCGTGGGTCAAGAGCGGGCCCAGGCGCAGGCTCTCGATGCCTCGCTCAACCAGGTACTGGACCGATTGACTGAGAAACGGAAGATTGGCCGAGGTCAAGGTCATGCCGACGCTCAATCGCCGCCGATACCACGAGGGATGATCCCGCCGCAGGCGCACGAGCAGGCGATCGAGCACATCGAAGGTTCCCGGCGCGCGCAGTTCGTGGGCCTCGCGAATGCCATCGAGACTGATCTGTACTTCAACATCGTGGTCAACCAGGAACCGAGCCTTCTGCTCGTCGAGCACCAGCCCGTTGCTCGTCAGCGAAACCTCCAAGCCCTGTCCATCGGGTGGCGGTTCCTGCGCGTACTCGATCGCCCTCCGAACCAGCGGCCATTCCATCAGCGGCTCGCCTCCGGTCAGGGCCAGTTTCCGCTCCTCCACCTCCGAAGCCAGAAGACGGTCGATCCCTGCCTTCAAAACCGCCCAGGACATCACCCGAGGGTGACGGTCACCCTGGTGGCAGTATGTACACGCCAGGTTGCAGGCGGTGGTCAGGGTGCATTCGAGAGCCTTCAGGCCCAAGGGCTACGTGCCACCCTTCGTCACCTCCGGCTCAACACTGGAAATCCTTGTGAGGTTGGGGCACTGTCAAAAGGGCCTCGGCATCCCCGGTATCGACCGCGATTTCCTGATCCTGCGGCAGAGCCTCGAGGCCTTTTTTTACAGCCCCAAGCCACTGGTCGATACGGTCCAGGGTCGCCACGAGATGCGCCACAGTGATTTTTGTTTCGTCAGCAGTCATATTGCCTCCTTCTTCTATTCCTCAGTATTCAAGCGATCTTTCGATTCCGCATCCATGATCCAAAGATCACCGGTCAGCTCAGTCTGCGTATGAACCGAGTATCTTCCATCCGAGCTTAGGGAAATCGCTCCACTGGCAAAATCCGTCCCGCCTGTCTCACCACGCCCAAAATCAACCGGGATGTCCACGGTCATGATCGACCCATTCAGAACGGAAATACGGCGAAGGCTCAATGCATCACCTTTCCAGTCGCCACTGGCCAATAGGGTGGAACTCCCTGGTTCCCACCAGAAATTGCTGATCCGCCGCCCCTCGGTCAAAGGCCTTCCCGCGGTGGGTCCCGTCAAGGAGCGAACCCACAGATTCTCTTCGTCGTCCCTATTGCCCAACCAGACCAGCATCGACCCATCCGGGGAGATCTTCGGCATGTAGTCGGTGGTCTCCTCAAAAGTCAGCCGTTCCGCCTCGCCCATCCGCCGACCGTCCGCGACCGGCGCCCACCAGATTTGGAATCGACCGCTGCGATCCGAAGCGAAGGCCAGGTGGGTCCCATCGCCAGAAAAGAAGGGGCTGACATCCGCTGCGTCATTGGTGGTGAATTGAAGGGGCGCACCACCCTCGACCGGTAGGGTCCAGATATCTCTCTGGTCACCGATGACCCTGTGAAAGGCCAACCACCGGCCGTCGGGCGAAAAAACAGGGTTGGCATACGTCCCTGGCTGCGCGATCAGCACTCGGGGACTGCCGGCGGGTTGCCCTTCGTGCAATGGTTGCAGGCAAATGCAGTACCCCTCTCGATACTTCGCCGAAAACGCAACGGCGCTGCCATCCGGGGCCATCGAGGCCATGTCGGGGTTGAGAACATCACCGAGCCGGATTCTGACGCCAGTCAGATGATTGATGAGGTTGAGCCAAGTTTCACTCCGCTGGGTTGAGTAGATAATCGTCCGTCCGTCGGCGGACGGAGAAACCTGATTCTCAAAACCCGCACCAGCTGTCAACCGCTCCGGGGATCCCCCGCCGGGGTCAAGCCGCCACAACGCCGTCACCCCGAATGACGGTCTCGAGAATATGATGGACTCACCCGACCACACGGCCTCACCAATGGGTTCGTTCCCAAAGGTCAGCCGGAGGGGACGTCCACCGTCAACCTGTACGATCCACAGACCCCTTCCTGCTTCGTAGCTGATCCTCGTTCCGTCCGGTGAAAAATCCGGATTCCTGTGATACCAAAAGCCGTCCTCGGACGTCGTCAGATGCCGAAAGTCCTTCAAGTCATCCAGGGGAGCAATCGCCACGCGGTAGTGGCCGCTGTCGTCGCGGCGCACGAAAGCCAATTGCGTGCCGTCGGATGACAGCGCAGGATCGTCGGCGTCGGGCAAGACCAGTTCCGCCGCACCTCCCAGGCGCGGGACCTTCCAGATGGCCGCCTCGCCCGACCGGAACGACGTGAAGTAAATCTCGCTGCCGTCGGCAGACCAGGCGGGCCTTCGGTCGGCAGCCTCGTGGTCGGTCAGCTGCAGGGCATTGCCGCCCTCACGGTCGATCAGCCAGATGTCGCCGCTGCCGCTGCGCCCGGAAGCGTAGGCGATCATGGTCTCATCCGGCGAGAGGGCCGGATCCGCCGCCCAGGCAGGGTCGTGAGTCAGGGGTTTGGCGACCCAATTGGTCGCCAAAGTCTCGGGGGCGACGATGTCCTTGAGCCACCACGTGCCGGCGGAGGCCGCGGCGGCCAAAACCGCCAACCCCAGAGCCTGCAACAGCCGCCGCTGCAGCCGGGAGCGCAAGACCTTGGCCCGCACCAGGCCTCCTTCGACCTCGCTGCGCAGCTCCCTGAGATCGGACGCCATGGCCTCGGCGCTCTGGTACCGGTCTTCCGGCTTCTTGGCCAGAGCCTTTCGAACGATGTCTGCAAGTACCTCCGGCGTGTCCGGCCGAAAATGCACGATCGGCGTCGGCGGCGAATGCAGCAGGCTGTCCAGCCAACTGTCGCTGCCGGCCTTCTCCACGGCCGGAGTTCCGGTGGCCATCTCGTAGAGCACCAATCCCAGGCAGAAGATGTCGCTGCGGGCGTCCAGCGAGCGGCCCAGGGCCTGCTCGGGCGACATGTAACCCGGCGTGCCCACCATGTGACCCTGTTCGGTCAGGCGGGTAATGGTCTCTTCGTCCCCGCGATCTTTGCTGACCAACCGCCTGGCCAGGCCGAAGTCAACCAGGCGCGCCCTGCCTTCTGCGTCCAACAAGACATTGGCCGGCTTGAGGTCACGGTGAAGGATGTCCAGTTCATGGGCCGCCGCCAGGGCGCCGGCAAGACCCATCCCATGCCCAAGGACTTCGAGCAGAGGCAACGGCCCGGTTCCTTTCAACCGGTTCTTGAGACTGCCACCCTCGACCAGCTCCATCGCCAACCAGGGCGTGTCCTCAAATTCGAAGACCTCGAAGATCGGCACGACGTTGGGATGGAGCAGCCGCGACGCCGCCCGGGCCTCCCTGACAAACCGGGCCCGAACGGTCTCCGCATCTTTGACGTCCGACCGTGGATGCTTGAGGGCGACATGACGCCCCAGTGCCTCGTCGAGCGCCTTGTAAACGATGCCCATGCCGCCGGAGCCGATCACCTCGACGATACGAAATCGGCCTACACGATCACCGGCTTTCGCCCTCGCGGTGTCGACCTTGGGCAAAGGCGAGTCCAATTTGATCGGTGAATCGCCTCCACGGAGATTTTCGGTCTTTGGGTTCAACGTCATAGGCGTGTATCAGCCTATCACGCCTCTCGAGACAGACCTTCGGGGTTCATGAGTTTAAGAGTACAAGAGTGAAAGAGTTGAAGAGTTTCAGGGTGCGGCTCATCGGAGAGGCTGTCATATACCTTTGTACTTTTTCACTTTTGAACTCAATAAATCCCAGCTTCACTATACCTTCTACGGATCTCTCGGTTCAGCCTCCATGATCCAGAGATCGCCTTTCATTTCAACCTGGGCGTGGACCGAATACCTCCCGTCCACGCTGAAAGAGACCTTTCCGGTTGAGAAATCCGTCCCTCCAGTATCCTCTCGACCAAAATCAATCGGCAAATCAACGGAGGTCGATAACCCGTTTACCGCTGAGACACGGCGAAGGCTGAGACCCTCATCCTCCCAATCGCCCGTGACCAGGAGGGAGCGGCTCCCGGGTTCCCACCAGAAAGACCTGATCCGTCTTCCCTCAGTCAGGGTCCTGGGCTCGGCCGGACCTACCAGAGATCGGATCCAGACATTTTCTTCGTCCTCCCTATTGCCCAGCCAAGCCAGTGTCGAACCGTCCGGGGAAATCCTCGGCAGGTAGTCGGTCGTGTCCTCGAAAGTTAACTGTTCGGCTTCGCCCACCCGCCGCCCTTCCTCAATCGGGGCCCACCAAATGTGATACCGACCACTTCGGTCTGAAAAGAATGTCAGCCGAGCCCCATCGGGGGAGAAGAAGGGACC
>JBDLIO010000298.1:0-4384 GCA_039714865.1 Acidobacteriota bacterium
TTGCCCTCCGGGCAATGCGCGATGTCCTTTGCCCACGCTGGTCGCTTCGCGACCTCCACGGCTCCGCCGTGATTGCCCTCCGGGCAATGCGCGATGTCCTTTGCCCACGCTGGTCGCTTCGCGACCTCCACGGCTCCGCCGTGATTGCCCTCCGGGCAATGCGCGATGTCCCTACCGGATGTTGTACTCCTTCAACCGGTTGTAGAGGGTACGCACGGAGATCCCCAAAAGCTGCGCCGCTTCCTCGCGGTGGCCTTTGGCCCGCTCGAGGGCTTCGAGAATCGCTTGCCGTTCACGGTCGGCCAGAGACAGGGGTGAAGCCTGGTCGGAGGCTACGTCCACCGTCGGGGCGAATGAGGGCAGGTGTTCGGGGCCGATCGTATCTCCCTGGGCGAGGATCAGGCCGCGCTCGATGATGTTCCTCAGTTCCCGTACGTTTCCCGGCCATGAGTGGGTGGCGAGAATTTCGAGTGCCTCGGGACTCAGGTTCCGCTCAGGGAGCCCCAGCCGTTGAGCGACACTCTTGATCAGGGCTTCGGCCAGTAGCCCAACATCCGAAGGACGCTCGCTCAAAGGCGCGATTTCCAGACGAATGACGTCGAGCCGATAGAGCAGGTCTCTGCGGAAGCGCCCGGCATCGACCTCGTCTTCCAATGTGCGGTTGGTTGCGGCCAGTAGCCGAAAATCAACGGCGATCGGCCGGTTTCCTCCGATCTTTTCGACTGTTCGGTCTTCAAGGACCCGAAGGAGTTTTGCCTGCATGCTCTCGGGCAGTTCGCCGATCTCGTCGAGAAACAGCGTGCCGCCGTCAGCCTGCTCGAATCGACCGGCACGCTGGGCGTCGGCGCCGGTAAAAGAGCCCTTTTCATGGCCGAAGAACTCACTTTCCGCCAGGGTGTCGGGAATCGACGCGCAGTTGACGGCGACGAACGGCCCGGAACTCCGATTCGAGCGGCTGTGGATGCGGTGGGCCAGCACCTCTTTGCCGGTTCCGGACTCTCCGGTGATCAGGACCGTCGCATCGGTCGCCGCGGCGCGGTCGGCGATGGTCAACATTTCGAGTGTCGAGGGATCGCGGGTCAGGAACTCGCCGGTGTCGGTCGAGTTTTCGTGTTCTCCCAATGTTCTCGAAACCAGGCTTCGGAGGGCTGCCGGGCTCTCCAGGGGTTTGGTCAGATAGTCAGTGGCGCCCAATCGTACGGCTTCCATCGCATTCGGAATCGTGCCGAAGGCCGTCATCAAGATGACGGATGGGGGATCGGCCGCCGCCAAGGCCCTGCGTGCCAGTTCCAATCCGGTCATCCCGGGCATCTGCTGGTCAGTCAGTACCAGGTCGACTTTTTGGCCGCTGAGAACGGTCAATGCCGCGGCGCCGTCACAGGCTTCCAGCAGCCGGTAGTCCCCTTCGGAGAGAATGTCGATCACCAGGGATCGGAAGGCGTCGTCGTCATCGACGACCAGAATCGTCGGCATCATTGGTCGGTATCTCCTGCGGGAAGTTTCAGGACAGCAGTCGTGCCCCCGCCGTCCCGGTGGCCGAGCATCAGGCTTCCGCCGTTGGCTTCGGCAAGCGTTCGTGCGATCGTCAACCCAAGGCCGGCGCCGTCAGGGCGATGGGTGACGTATGGCTGGAAGAGTTCTTCCGGATCGTCTCCGGGCCCCGGGCCTCGGTCGGAAATCTGAATTTCGACGGTGTCGCCTGCTTTGTGGGCAGAGATCTCGACGGCCGAGTCCTCGGGAGAGTGCGACAGGGCGTTCGAGAGCAGGTTCTCAACGATGTGGTGGAGATGGTCGGGGTCAACTCGGGTTTCGACGGATCCGGGAATGTCACACCGGACCAGAGGCATGTCTCTGACCAACGCCGAGAGATTCTGGTCCAGGTTGACGGTGGTGACTTCGGGTGCCGGGGGACGTGCGAAATCCAGAAGGGCGCCGAGCATTCGGTCCATTCTGTCGGCCTGGGCGACGATCGCCTGTGCCCGGTCGCGAGGGTCTTTCTCTTCGATACGTTCCCCAAGGAGTTGCGCCGAGCCTTTGATCGTTGCCAGAGGATTCTTCAACTGGTGTGCAAGTCCGGCCCCGGCCCGGCCGAGACTTTCCAGTCGCCTTCGGTCGGCCTCGACTTCCGCCTCGTACCGCTGGCGGATCAAAAGACGGCCCCCAAGAACGGCCAGGGCGACCAGGCCGAGCCCGACGGCGACGGACGACGGAAGCAGGAGCCGAATGGGAAGTGGGGGGGCGGCCGCGCCGGGACTCAAAAAGACCTCGAGAGTGCGTCGTCCCCTGCGGCCCCGGGGCTGCCCCGGCGTTCTCTGGGAATCGGTGGTCCACGGCCGGCCTCTGGCGCCGCCCATCGGTGCGACGAAGAGATCGATCGATCGAGGCGACAGGGCCGGGTCGGTCTCTCCGACTTCGGCCATTGATCTTCCCTCCCCATCCCTGAGACAAAGGCCCAGAATGGGGCGGCGGAGTTCTTGTCTCAGGCTCTCCAGAAGCTCCTGTTCGGCGCCCGGATCAGTCTCCCTCAGTTGGCTTTCGATCCGATGGGCCAGGCCGAGCACGCGCCCGTCCAGAGCGAAGGCCTCTCGTTGCTTGAAGGCGTAGCCTGCCAGGCTTGCCAGTCCGATCAGCAAAGCGGCGACGACCGCCGCGGCCGAAGGAAGCAGGACGTCCCATCGGAAATTTCTGAGATCGGATTGCTGTGCCATGGTCTCACTGTACTGCAACCCGGCATGATAGTCTTCGCGCCATGTGTCGACTTCGAGCTGATGTAATCCTGGCGGCGGCCGCTGTTTTCGCTGCAGGGTGTGGCGTCGAAGAGACCGTGGTGGCACGTGTAGACGGTGTCGACGTGGAGGCCGAACGGGTTCAGACGTATCTCGAACGGGTCACCGGGAGCCGGTGGGCAGAGGTGGATTCCAGAGCCGCCTCGAGGATTTTTGACCAGTTCCTGGAACAGGAGGCTGTGACCGAGGCCCTGGCAGATAGAGCCGAAGGGGCGCCGACCGATGTGGTCGAAAGATCGACCCTCTTACTGAGGTTTGTCGAAGAGGTCTGCGGCCCTGCACCAACCGCTCTGCCCGCTGAGATCGCTGCCGCCGTGGACGTTCGCATGGCGGAGGTCGTGCCGGATCAGGTCTTGATCCGCCAGTTGTTGTTGTGGGGCCTCGCCGAGGCTGAGGAAGTTCGCACTCGTTTCGATCAGGGTGAGGAATTCGTTGACCTTTCGAGACAATACAGCCGGGCCCCCAACGCCGAGGGTGGTGGTGTGATCGGCTGGGTAGTTCGTGGTACGCAGCCTGATGACATCGAGTCGGAGATATTTTCTCTTGACGTTGGCGAGGTTTCTCGCCCCGTGAAGGGGCCGGCCGGGTATCATCTGTTCCAGGTGCTCGAGGTTCGGGCCTCGGGGCATGTGTCCGAGGTGGTTGCTTCGTACGAGGTGCAGCAGGAATTTGAGCACGCCTTGAGTCGGGAGCATATGAGCCGGTGTATCGACCAGGCGGTCAGCCAAGCCGGCATCGAAATTTTCAAGGAAAATCTCTGGTTTGAATACCAGGGACGGTTCGCGGAGGACTGATGCTGAAGAGAATGTTGAGTGTGGGAATGGTGTCGTTGGTTGTGGCTGTTGCGACCGTCACGTCGGGTGCGGACAGGGAAGTGCTCGAGGCAATCTTGATCCGGGTCAATGACCGGATCGTCACCGTAACCGAGTTCGAGGATCGATTGCGCCAGGAACTGGCCCAGATACCGAATCCGCCCGAGGGTGAAGCGCTGCTGACCTTCCGGGATGAGTTGGTGGAAAATCTGGTCAATGAAATGGTCTTGATGGAAAGGGCTGAAGAAAAGAACATCGTCCCCGACGAGGACGCTATCGACCAGGCGGTTGCCGGGTTGCGCGAAGAAAACGACCTCCAGGATGACGAGTTGTTCCGGGCGGCGCTCGAGGAGTCGGGATTGACCGAAGAATCGCTTCGTGACCGGTATCGAAAATCGTTCATGGTGCAAAGGGCGGCCCAGGGCGAATTCCGTCAGACCGAGATAACCCAGGAAGAGCTGAGAATGCTCTACGAGCAAGAGAAGGACAACTACGCCGTGCCGGCGAAGGTTGAGCTTCAACAGTTGATCTTCCCCGTTGCTGCGGATGGATCCGATACCGAGGCAGTTGGGAGCCGTGTGCTGGCGATGTTGGAACGGGTCGAGGGTGGTGCGGACCTGCAGGCCGAGGCGACGCTGGCCGGCGTGGATCTCCAGGATCTGGGGGCCATTCCACTCCAGGATCTCCGGCCCGAACTGGTTGAATTGCTCGATTCTCTCGGGGACGGCGATTTCTCTGACCCCGCGGTCACGACCGGAGGTATTCAGGTTCTTCGTCTGGTGCAGC
>JBDLIO010000299.1:0-4376 GCA_039714865.1 Acidobacteriota bacterium
GCAACAACAGCCATTGAGACCGGCGGACGAGTGCCGATGATTCGAGAAATATTTTGTTCCATGGTTCTGGCCTCCTCTGGTGACTCGTTAGAAAGATCGGTCAGGGTCCAGCCGAATCTTTTCGAAGATTGCGGGATGTTGAACCGCGATGGTGCTTTTCTCCAGCGGCTGGTCCCACAGTTCGGGATGGATGTAATGGCCTTGTTCTTTCTCCGTCTTGTCCTGCTCGACAGGAATCCGGTTTTCCTCGGCCCAGCGGTCGTGGCGTATACCGGTAACCTGCCATGAGACCTTGACATTGGGCAGGTCGGTCTGGATGATGAAACGATTGTCGTGGATTTCCTCGGCGACGATGGCCTGAGCGAACCGGCCGATGACCGTCAGTTGATAGCGGTAATCCTTGTTGAGCGCCTCGAACCAATCCGGAAGTATCACCTCGCCGTAGCCTTGATCGTCAGTCGTAACGTTCCCGTCATAGATGTTCTTCATGTCAGGGGATTCGACGAAGGCGTGATAGAGATACTTGCTTTCGGGCTCGAGAGGGTGGTCGATCTTGAAGGAACCGCCGCTTTTGGAGAGATTTCCTTGAACGCCGAGGTTTCCGGTGATGAGGCCTCCGTAGCCGCCCGCGGTGTTGATGCCGACAATGCCGATGCCGGAGGCATGGAATGCCTGCCCAAGGACACCGTCTCCGGTCGTCGATCGCCCGTAAACGCCGTTGCCGTCGGTGTTATAGCCGAAGACGCCGTTGCTGGCACCGCCACCGGCCGAGGCCCAACCGTACACGCCGTTGCCACCCGCAGACGTTGTCTTGCCGACGACTCCGGTTTGCCCTCCTTGGCCGTAGACTCCATTGTGGCCGGCCGTCGCATAGACGCCATCTGTCTGACTGCCGGGCGCGGAGGCCCTGATCGCGTGATTTCCATTTGAGGTGGCGGTGAGGGCAAAGTTGGAGCTGGAGCGAGCATCGACGCCGATACCGCTGGTCGAATGGGCCCAAAATGCGGTATCTGAGACCGATGAAACGTTCAGCGCACGTCCTGAACCGGTGTTGCCGACGAAAAAGACGTCACTGTTGCTCCCGGTCGAAGCAGTGCCGGAGAAGGGCAGGCTCAGGCCGGCCGGGTTCGTCCAGACAAGTACACTCCCGTCGGTACCAAGCACCTGGCCGGCGGACCCTCCGGAGGCCGAGAGTTTGTCCTTTCGGACCACATGTCCGCCAAGGTTCACCGTGAGAACCTGGCCGGTCCCGATCTTGTTGTTGGTGATGGCGCCGTCGGCGACTTTGGTCGTCGTGACGCCGCCGTCGGCGATGCCCAGGCTGACATCGCCTGTCGTGCCGCCGCCCGTCAGGCCACCCGTTGCGGTGACCGCGGTAATGTCACCATCTCCGCTTCCCGAAGGGGGATCCTGCCAACTCACTCCGCCACCGGTCGAGGTCAGGATCTGTCCGTTGCTGGAACCGGCGGAGCTGATCTTCGGCGTCGTCACGGCCCTGTTGGCGATTCGTGCCGTTGTAACCCCCTGGTCGGCGATGCCCAGGCTGACGTCCCCGGAATCGCCGCCACCCGTCAGGCCCGAGGTGGCATAGACCGCGGTGATGTCACCGCTCCCTGAAGCAGCTTGTTCCAGCTTGAATTCCATTTCCAGAGTCGACGGGTCCTGGGAAACGCTACCGTTCGCGACATTGGAGGCGAGGCCGAGTACTTTTCCCGAACCGGACGAGACATGGAGTGAAAGTCTGCCCCCGTCAACATTGATGCCTTGCTTGAGATCCTCAAGGCCGAGTTGACGCGCCTCGTACGGCCTGAGTTGATAGGCTCTGCCGGCAATGGCCACTCCGTCCCCGCTCAACAGAGTCACATCGACCGTAGCATTGTGACCGGAGCACTCGAGCAGGGCAAAATTGCAGCGGAAGCTTCCATCGAGGGGTTGGGTGATGCCGGAGATGGACGTCTCTTCGTTGAGGCCGAGACCGAGTTCAACCGGCATTCCCGCCATGAACTGGCCCTGGCTTTCCTCGATACCATCCACCGTCAGATTGTAGATTCGTGCGGAGACCGCGATCGCAGTGTCGCTCTCGAAACGCAATGCGCCGGCTGCCTTTTGTAGACCGAAGAGATCGAGGAAGACATCCTCCAGCATGAGGGTTTCCTCCGGCTCGAGATCGAGGCTCTGGAGCCTGGGAGAGGTATTGCTCTGGTTCCGTTCAAGGAAGGCAACCGTGACATGAGCGGGATCCGTGTTGGAAAGGTTGTGGATCCAGACTTTGGTGTACCACTGCGAGCCCTGTGCGCCCTGAGTCCTGGCTGCGCTGACCAGGTAGAGCTCCGTACCGGGAACTCCAGCCGAAACAATGTGAGTACCGACGAGGCCGGCGATGATGATGATGGTGATGACGAGTTTCTTGATCATGATGATTTCTCCTCTCACCAAGTACCACGCATTTCTGCGGCAAGAGGGGCCATCCGGCTGGAATATGTCTCAGAAAGGGACTGTGTTCGACTCGGCGTTTAGTTCAGTTTAGGTTCGAGTGTCCCCGGATCTTCGAAAGATGTCTTTCGATCGTCTCCAACAACGAATCTTGCGGATCAAGGTTTTCCTGGGCGAGGCGCCGCGACTCTTCGAGGGAAGAGATGGCCTCGGCCTGTCTCCCTTGGGCATCCAGGATTCGGCCCAGGTTGCACAGAGAGAGACAGAGCTTTCCGTAAAGGGGCTGATCTTTCTGTTGCTCCTGGTCGATGCTCTTCCTCATCAGAGCTTCGGCCTCCGTCAGCCTCCCATCAGCCAGCAGGATCATGCCGATATTCGACAGTGCCGTCGTGATGTTCGGGTGCTCAGGCGGGAGTGTGCGGCGCCAGATTTCGAGAGCCTCCCGAAGGGAATCTGCAGCTTTCTCGTAGTCGCCCAGTTGATAATACCGGTTTCCGAGATTGTTGAGTCGAGTGGCGAGTTCGCTGTGATCAGGGCCGTAGACCTGCCTGTTGATCTGCACGCTTCGCTCGGCAAGCTCGAGGGACTCTTGTCGGCGACCCGCCTTCATCAACACCTCACTCAGACTGGAAAGGGACTGCGCAAGATGCGGATGCACTCCATGGTAGATCTTTTCCCTCAGGTTGACTGCTCGGCGGAAGCAGTCCTCGGCCTCCACGATCTTCTCCTGGTCACGGAGGATATGGCCGAGGGCTTGGAGACTGCTGCCGGTCGCAACAGAGTCACCGCCGGTGATCGCGAGCCGCATGTCGAGTGCCTGGCGCGCGAATGTCTCGGCTTCGGATAGTTTTCCCTGCCTCCAGAGGACTGTTGCGATGTTCTGCAGATCCGTCGCAGATTCAACGGAGTGAAGGCCGAAATGTCTCCGGCTGATTTCCAGCGCCTGGCGATGAACGGCTTCGGCTTCGCCGTGCCGGCCGAGAGTGGAGCAGACGGCGCCGAGAGCAGAAAGCGTCTCGCCCGCAGCCGGGTCGTCTCCAGCGTTGACTTGTGTTCTCAGTGCATGCCGGAGAACGCTGACTGCCTCCTCGTACCGGCCGAGCTTCCACAAGCAGGAGCCCCAAAGGCGCTCTGGACCGGCGGTTTTCAGGGAGTCCCAGCCGTATCTTTCCTGTGATTGCAGGAGGGACAGCCCTGCGAAATGGGCCGCTCGTCGGTATCTCCCGAGATGGAAATAGACCCATCCGATCTCTCTCATCAGTCGTGCGTGAATTTCCGATGGCCTCTGAGATTCACTTTCGAGCTGTTGGGCGCCCCGATCGAGGAGTTCCAGCGCCGTCGGACTGGTCCCAAGAGCCTGACTGGGGTCGCTGCCGGCAAAAAGCTCGACGAGAAAGTCGGAGACTCCTTCTGCAATCTCTGCCTGCCGGCCGCGTTCATGGGCCTGCTGGAGGGTCGTGAGGAGCCCCCCCACCAGGGCGAGCAAAATGGCGAGGCCTGCGGCAACCGCACCTCGATTGCGACGAAAGAAGGCTCGGCTCCTGAGGAGGAAACTCTCGTTGCGGGCGCTGATCGGGAAGCCGTCCAGATGACGCTGGATATCTTCGGCCAGCGCGCTGGCCGAGGCATAGCGTTCTTCAGGGCGCCGCCGGAGGGCCTGAAGGATGATGAGATCGAGGTCCCCTTTGAGGCGATGTCGGAGCCGGGATGGACTCAGACCTCGCGAGGAAGCGATCTCAGAAAGCTCCTCCCTCGGGCTGCCGGTGGTGGAGCTCTTCAACGAAACGGCCGAGGAGGGCCTCTGAGGTGCGGAATCCTCCGACGCTGCCTTGGCCCGGTCGAGCCGACGACCCGTCAGCAGTTCATGGAGGATGAGCCCGAGTGCCCAGACATCGGTTGCCGTTGTGATCTGCCCGCCTTCGATCTGTTCAGGTGCGGCAAAA
>JBDLIO010000300.1:0-4370 GCA_039714865.1 Acidobacteriota bacterium
CTGCCGGATCGACCGGATCCGGCAACGGCGCCAAGAGGAGGTGCTGTGATGAGTGGTCTTACCGGGCTCGCGCTCGTGACAATGATCATCTGGGTCGCCCTGTTCGGCTATGTTTTTTCGGTAGACCGAAAAACAAAGGGGCTGGACCATGAATGACCCGAAGAACCAACGCAAATTGTGGTACTCGATTGGCGGTGCGCTCGTCGTTGCCTTTCTGGCCTACGGGGCGACGTCCTTCAAGAACAACCTGACGCCCTACGTCTCCTTTTCGGAGGCAATGAAAACAGCCTCCCGTGTTCAGGTTGCCGGCGCCCTGGTGGAGAATTCCTCCGACTATGTCGATGAGGACCAGAAGCTCCATTTTGTCATCGTCGACGAGGAGGGAGTGGAGATGGCGGTCCGCTACTCGGATGTCAAGCCGGCAAACTTCGAGGAAGCGACCCAGATTGTTGCCGTGGGTTCGTGGCGCGGCGATGCCTTTGATGCCGAACAGCTCCTGGTCAAATGCCCCTCGAAATACCAGGGCGTCGATGACGATCCGACACAACACAGCGAAGAAGCGTGAATATTTCCCGACCGTCAGCTGAAGGTTTACGGTCGAAAGCTGATAGCTGACGGCTGATAGCTGACAGCTCCTGCAAGGAGTTCCCATGTATCTCCCAGGCACCATGCTGATGTGGATGGTTTTTATACTCGGTCTCATCTCGACCGTGGCCTATGGTTTGTCCGTTCAAGACCCCTCCCGGTGGCGGGCTATCGCGCGCCAGGCCTACGTCTTGATGACGGCGGGTGTCGTCGTGGCTTCGGCCCTGCTGATGTATCTGATTCTGACCCACGACTACAGGTTGGCCTACGTCTACGCATACTCGGACAACTCCCTGCCGTTCAACTATCTGCTCTCCACATTCTGGGGCGGCCAGGAAGGGTCATTTCTTCTCTGGGCCTTGTGCGGCGTGCTACTGGGCCTGCCGCTCCTGCGGTTCGCGAGAGCCTACGAATCGCGGGTGATGATCTTCTATAACCTGACGGTACTGTCGCTGGTCGTTCTGATGCTCAAACAGGACCCCTTCCGATTCCACCAGGGATTGACCCCCGGCATGGTGCCGATGGACGGGAACGGACTCAATCCGTTGCTGCAGAATCCGTGGATGGTCATTCATCCGCCGGTGATGTTCGTCGGCTACGCCTCGTTGGCGATTCCCTTCACATTCGCCTTGGCGGCATTGTGGATGCGTCGGTACGACGAGTGGATCAAGGTCTCGATGCCCTGGGTCCTGCTGTCGGTCGGCACACTGGGCACGGCGATCATGATGGGCGGTTACTGGGCCTACGAAACCCTGGGGTGGGGCGGCTACTGGGGCTGGGATCCGGTCGAAAACGCCTCACTGGTCCCGTGGCTGGTCACCGTGGCTCTGACCCACGGCTTTCTCCTGCAGCGGGGGCGCAAGCGGTTCCGCCGCTTGAATCTGGTATTGGCTATTGCGGCCTACCTTCTGGTCGTTTATGCCACCTTCCTGACCCGGTCGGGCGTTCTGTCGGACTTTTCGGTGCATTCGTTCGTCGACCTTGGCATTTCCGGGTGGCTGGTCTTCAACATCGTCTTCTTCCTGCTGCTGGCCGTTGTGATGTTGGCCTGGAGATGGCGTGAAATACCGGGCGCCGAGGGCGACGAGCCCTTCTTCTCGCGAACGATTTTCTTCGTATTGGGGATCTTGATGCTGATCCTGATCGCCCTGGTGGTGGTCTTCGGCACTTCGGCGCCGCTGATCACCCGCCTTTGGATGGCGAACCCCGCCCAGGTCGGGCCGGATTTCTACAACGGTCTGGGATACTGGTTGGCCATCATGTTGGCGCTGGTGCTGGGCGCGACACCGTTTCTCGCCTGGCACAGGGTCCGTAAGGACATTGGCAAGCGCCTGGGCGGCATCGTGGCGGTGTCGGTCGTTTTGGTCGCCGTTGCTGCGGTCTTTGGCGCACGGGATGTTCGTGCCGTTCTCTATTTGTTGGTCGTCTTCTTCTGCACAACGGCAAACGCCTGGGCTTTGATCGAAAAAATTCGGGCCGGCGCCTGGCGGCGCAGTGGAGGGGAACTGACCCACATCGGGTTGGGCCTGATGCTGGTTGGTTTCCTGACCACGGGCGCGTTCGATGTCGAAGCCAAGGTGAGGCTAATACAGGGGGAACCGCAAGAGGTCCTGGGTTCAATGATGACCTTTGTCGGTGTCGACAAGCCGACACCGGCCAGTCGTGACGCGATGGTCGTCGAAGTGCAGGACGGCTCCGGCGCCGCCTTCGTCTTGCGACCGCTGATGTGGGTCAATGAAAAGAGCAATCAACTGGTTGCCAACCCCGATGTCCGGTCGACTTTTCTCGGAGATCTCTACGTCGCTCCGGTCGAGTATCAGCCGGGAGACCCGACCCCTCCGAGTGGTCGATTGGTTTTGACCAAGGATCAACCCATGCCTTTCCGCGATTGGATCTTGGTCTTCCAGGGGTTTGATATGGACGGGCAGCACGCGATGGGTGAAGCAATGGACATCGGTGTTGTGGTCGAAATTCGGCGGCCCGATGAAGAGCCTGTGATCGTGACGCCTCATATGCTGGCAGCGGAAGACGGCATGCGTCATTTGCCGGCCGATATTCCAGGCACAGGGGGAACGCTCCACGCCATTGCAATGGCCGTGGATGCCGGCAGGGTCCAGGTTGAACTGCAGGGGCTCGGTGGCGGTATCGGACTGGAGCGGGTCGTCAAGATCGGTGAAAGCGTCACCTACCAGGGGATGAATATAACCTTTGACGGCTTTGATCTTTCCGAGTTTGACCCGGAAGCCGGGAAGATGAGTTTTGGCGCCGTATTCTCGGTTGATCGAGATGGCGAGACTATCGAAGTCGTGCCTCAATATCGGAACCTCGAGGGTGGACCGACCGTTGATCCGGCATTAATTCCCGGAACCGACGGCATGTCCCTGACCATGGGACGGGTCTCCGCCGAAGACGGTTCGGTCGAACTGAGACTCTACGATCCCTACCTCTCCGAAAAGGCGGGAGACCCCGCCAGCCTCGTTGTGGACGTCTCGAGCAAACCCCTGATCAGCCTGGTATGGATCGGTACCTTGCTGATGATCGCCGGTGTGACCATCGCGATCTTCTTGCGGCGGAAGGATGTGGGGACGGTGGAAGAAGGGTAGAAGGTCAAAGGGGTCAAGAGTCAAAGGTCAAAGAGGTCAAAGGGGTCGAAGGGGTCTATCGCAACTGGACTGCCAGTTTCTGATGCGATGACCTTTTTGACTGTCGACCTTTTTGACCCTTTTGACCTGTCCTCGGCTCTACGGTAGCGTTTTGGCGGACGGCTACCCCGGCCCATCCAGCGTCACCTTGACGTCTTTGACCTTGCCTTCCCTGACGATGGAAACGGTGACGGTTTCACCCGCTTGGCGGCGTTCGAGGGCAAGGCCCAGTTCGCCGCTCTTCCGGATGCGCTCGCCGTCGATTGCTATGACGACGTCTCCCAGCAGAATTCGGCCCTGACGATTTTGTCGGGTCGGATGGAAGCCGGCGCTTTCCGCCCCACTGCCTGGTATGACGTGAAGCACCACAGGCCCCTCAAGACCGAAGCGTAGGCTGACGCTGTCCGGCGCCAATTCAACACCAAGGGTGGGTCGCTGGACCTTTCCGAAGTTGATCAAGTCCGAGACGACCCAATGAACGGTATCGACGGGGATGGCGAAACCGATTCCGGCATAACCACCCGACGGACTGACAATGGCGGTGTTGACGCCGATCAGGCGACCCGATGAATCCAGCAGCGGCCCGCCGGAATTTCCGGGGTTGATTGCGGCGTCAGTTTGAATGACATCTCGAATCGGCAGGCCTGCCACCGAAGAAATCTCCCGTCCCAATGCCGAGATGATGCCGGTGGTCAGGGTCTGGTCGAAGCCGAAGGGATTGCCGATCGCCAGGACGGTTCGGCCGACCTCGAGATCATGCGAAGTTCCCAGGCGAATGGCTTTGAGCTTCTCGGGGGGTGCATCGACGCGGAGCACGGCCAGATCTTTCTCGGCGGCATACCCGACCAACTCTGCTTCCCAGGTCGTTTGGTCGGCCAGTGTGACCTCAGCCCGGCGGGCGTCCTGAATCACATGGAAATTCGTGACGATATGGCCCTGATCGTCCCAGATGAACCCGGAGCCCGTTCCCTGGGGTATTTCCATCGCCCTGAAGCTGAAAAAGTCGCGCCTGACACCGATCGAGGTGATGTAGACCACCGAAGGCGAGGCCTCTTTGAAAAGCTCGGTCACGGAGCGTTCCTCTTGAGTCAGTTCACCGCGGCTGGAGACCTCTCGGGAGCGAGCCTCTTGGGGGTTCACCTG
>JBDLIO010000301.1:0-4349 GCA_039714865.1 Acidobacteriota bacterium
TGCCGAGGCTTCGCAGCTCTTCGAGGATCCGATGTGGAAGGCGACAGCGTTATATTTTGATCAAGAGTTTGGGGCTGCCCTGGAGCAGTTTGCCCGGGTCGATTCGGCCGAGGCGTGGTTCGGCCGGGGCAACTGTCTGGCCCAGATGGAGCAGTACGAGGAGGCTGTCGTGGCCTACCAGCGGGCTCTCGACCTGCGATCCGACTACCCCGAAGCAGAGGCCAATATCAAATACCTCCAGCCTTTCCTTCCACTGCACTTCGAGGGGGGCGACATGGGTACGGTCGGACGGGATGCGGAGGCCGACGAGGTGGTCTTCGACGCCGACGGAGACACCCTGGCCGAGAAGGGCAAGGACACCGAGATCGAGGAGGGCGGTCTGCTCAGTGATGAGCAACTGGCCGAGATGTGGTTGCGACAGGTGGATACCGGTACCGCAGGCTTTTTGAAATACAAATTTCGGTATCAGGCGGCCCAGGTGGGTCAAGAGGAAAACCCATGAGGCCCTTCCTTTTTGTGCCTCTTTGTGCCTCTTTGTGGCTGTTCGGCGGAGTCGGGGCAAGTGCGCAAACCGCGGCCGAGCTGATCGCTTCCAAGCACGTGATGATCCGCACTCGGATTGAGCCGGCGCAGATTCTTGTCGGCCAGAAGGCGAATCTGTCGGTCGATGTGATGACCAAGACATGGTTTCTCGAGGCGCCGGCCTTTCCCGATGTGCTCGATGTGGCCGATGCCATCGTCGTGCCCCCGGGGCCCTTTGGAGTCAACTCAAGCCAGGTCATCGACGGGGAGCGCTACGCTGTCCAGACCAAAAGGTATTCGATCATCCCGACCGGTGTCGGCATCTACCGGATACCGTCGTTCGAGGTGCCGTTGGTCGTGGCTCGGGAAGACGCTTCTCGTTCCACGGAGATCCGGCTGAAAACTCGGGAACTGCAGTTCGAAGGACGGGTGCCGGAGGCCGCCGAAGGCCTCGGTCTGGTGGTTTCTGCGCGAGGCATGAAATTCCGCCAGGATTGGTCACGATCCCTTGATGACCTCAAGGTTGGAGACAGCGTCACGAGGACTGTGACGGGCGCCATCGAGGACTCGGTGCCGATGTTGCTACCGAACCCTGGGTTTTCCGCCCCGGCCGGCGTTGGGGTGTACCCGGAGCGCCCGGTCTTCGATGAAGCCAGAGATCGTGGTGAGATGCGGGGCAGCCGGGTCGATCGGGTCGTCTACACCCTTGAGGCCGAAGGGTCGTTCGACCTGCCCGAGATTGTTGTCCATTGGTGGGACCTCAAGGCAGGGAAGTTGAGGCGCGAGGGGTTTCCCGAGGTTCATCTCGAGGTGGCGGCCAATCCGGATCTGGTAGTCGAGTCCTTTGGACCGGAGGAGGTCGAGGCTCAGGAAAACGAGTTGGAAAAGGCCGCTGAGAACGCGGGCTATCAGGGTCTGTGGCGGCTGGTATTCGGGTTGACAATCTTCGGCGCCTTGTTGTGGTTATTGAGGCATCGTCTGAGGGCCTTCTGGAGGGCGTGGGCCGTTCGCCGCGGTGGAGAGAACGAGGAGAAAAGGCGATTCAAGAACTTCACGCAGACTGCCCGCCGGGGTGACGCCTCCGAGACGGTGACAACGCTGATCGCCTGGCTTGACGCCTGGTGGCAGGGCGATGAACCCGCCGGCCTGGGTGTATTCGCTGCGTGGAGCGGGGACGTGATGCTCGAAGAGCAGCTTGGAGCGTTGGAAGTTGCGGCGTTCGCCCCAAGCCCTGATGTCGACTCGTGGAGTCCGGCGACCCTTGTGAAACGGGTGGCTGCGGTTCGCCGTCGAGCCCTTCGAAATCAGGAACGTGGGGCCGAGGTGAGCAGTGGGTTGGCCGTCCTCAATCCCCGGTCAAGATCCTGAGAAGGTCAAATCATATCTATCCCCATTAATCAGTTTGGCTGCACCGAGTGGCGGCTTTGTACTGAACAGCTGCGCGCCCTGAAGGACGCGCCTACATCGATCTCACTGCTTCTTTGGGTCTTAGAATTCGTAGGCGGATCCTTCAGGGCGCGCATTTATTGGCGATTTGGTGCCAGTTGCCGCCAACCTGAACGAAAAGGACAGGTATGGGTCGGGCTAGTGAGGGCGGTCACTTCAGGGGCATTGAACTCTGCTACCGTGTGTTCATCATGTGGTCGCCTACCTTGGTTGAGCCGGTTTTTCGTCCACCTTCGGAGGCAGGGTCTCTGATTTTTCAGTTGACACTCGGTTGCTCGTGGAATCGGTGTACCTACTGTGCGATGTATCGCAGCAAGGATTTCAAGGTTCGACCGCTCCAGGAGGTCCTGGAGGAGGTTCGAGGCGCCGCGGGTGCGCCTGGAATACGCCGCGTTTTTCTTGCAGATGGCGATGCGTTGGCGGCGCAGTTTGACGTTTTGGCCAGAGTTCTTGGCGAGATCAAAGAGAAACTGCCCGATGTGCAAAGAGTCGGGATCTATGGTGATTCACGTTCGATCCTCAAGCTGGGGACCGAAAAACTCAGCCGTCTGAGGGCCCTCGGCCTGGGGGTCATCTACTTCGGCCCGGAAACCGGGGACGAGGCGACCCTGAAAGCGGTGGTCAAGGGCGCTACGGTCGAGCGCCAACTCGAGGCGGCATGGGCGGTGACTCAGGCGGGCATCAAGTTGTCGATGATGGCGCTCTTGGGCTTGGCCGGCGTCGAGGATTCCGAAAGGCACGCCCGCGCGACAGGACGGTTCATAGCCGCGGCCCAGCCGACCTATGCGGCCGCCCTGACCGTCACGCCGGTCCCGGGCACCGAGATGCACGATGCCTGTGCGAGCGGTACGTTCCAATTGCCGGACCGGTGGGGCATGCTCTCAGAACTGCAGTGGATGCTCGAAGAGATGGAGGGTTACCGTGGTCCATTCCACGCCAACCACGCCTCCAACTACTTGCCGCTCAAGCTCCGCCTGCCGAGAGACCGTGAGCCGTCGATCGCCTTGATTCAAGATGTCTTGAAGAATCGAGAAGAGGGACGGCTCAGACCGGAGTGGCGCAGGGGGCTTTAGGGGCTGTCAGCTCTCAGCTATCAGCTGAGCCTCTTGCAAAAAGCCGCAAGAAGAGTAGCCACAAAAAGGCACGAAAATGCACAAAAAGGGAAACAAGAAGAGGACAACCCACTCATTCCTATTGGGTAAAAAATTTCGTTTCTATTTCATGTGTGATTTTCTTCGTGTCTCTTTGTGCCTTTTTGTGGCAATTTTCCCCTCTTTGTGGCGTTTCTTTCGAATTTTGCATGCGCCTGAGCTCTCAGCTTTCAGGTCACAGGATTCAGGAAATTGGGTTGCGATTGACCCGCCCCTACGAGATGAAACGCGTGGCCCTTACAGTCGTACCTCTTTGAAAGAACTCTCGGAGGTTGATGATGAGAAGAATCGCTGACCTGAGGTGTTGGAGCCTGGCGTTCGCCGTGGCGCTTCTGGTGGTTCCATCGATTGGCGCAGAAGAATCAAACGCAGACATTGGTTTTGAATCGGAAGATTGGACGATCACCGGTGGCCGAATCGTTGATCACCTCGGACGCAAGGCCCTTGCCGGGTCGGCCGCCCTGAAGGAAGTCGATTTCACCGATGGTGTGATCGAGGTGGATATCGCCATGGACGGACGGCGCTGCTTCCCGGGAATCATCTTCCGGGCAGAAACCGAAGCCGACACCGAGATCATCTACCTCCGGCCGCATCGGTCCAAGAACTATTCTCACGCTCTGCAGTACACCCCACGGTTCAAAGGTCTGACCGGTTGGCAGCTTTACAGTGGGCCGGGGTTCACCGCCAATACCGACATTCCGCTGAACCGCTGGGTCCATCTCAAGCTCGAGATCAAGGGAACGCGGGCCAGAATCTACTTCGACGACATGGTGAACCCGGCGCTCGTCGTCGGCGACCTCAAGAGGGGAGCCGTGGGAGGCTTCTTAGGAGTCAGTGCCCCAGGGGACGGACGAGTGCATTTTTCCAACTTCCGTTTCTCCAGTGATGATGCCCTCGATTTTGGACCTCAGCCTGTCCGGGCGGTAGCCTCGGGAGGCATCAGCAATTGGGAAATTTCCCAACCGATTGCTCCACCAATGATCAACCGGGACCTCTCGCCCCATGCCCAGGAACTTGGGGAGATCAAATGGCAGAAGGTGGCGGCGGATGGAAGCGGCCTGGTCGATGTAGCGCGCTTCCTCAAACACGATCCGCGCCTTCCGCAGTGTGTGTTGGCCCGCATCACAATCACGGCCGGGCACGCTGAGCGCCGGAAGCTGCTCTTTGGCTACAGTGACGAGATCTCGGTCTTCCTCAACGGCCGGTTGCTCTTCCGGGGGGACAGCTCCT
>JBDLIO010000302.1:0-4337 GCA_039714865.1 Acidobacteriota bacterium
CGGAGACGAGGAGGCCTCCATCCGGTCCTTGCGGTCAGTCCTGGAACTGCGCCCGACCTTTTCCATGGCCCGGCGGGAGTTGGGTCGAGCCCTCGTCAGGATGGGCAGGCCGATGGCAGCCGCCACGGCCTTTCGCCGGGTTTTGGAGGTGCATCCCTACTCGGTCGAGGCCTTGACCGATCTCGGTGTGGCCCTGGTTGCGGCCGATCAGGGGGTGGATGCTGTGACGCCGCTCGAGAGGGCCCTGAAGCTCGAGCCCGAGAATGTCACGGCGCTTTACCATCTGGCCCTGGCCCAGGCCCGGCAGGACGAAACCGGCCGGCAGCGTGCCATCCAGCATCTTCAGACTCTGCTGTCCCTCGATCCCGAACACCGTGATGCGGCCACGGTGCTGAAGGCACTTGAAGCGTCAGAACCTCACTGAACCGCCACGACTGGCCCTGTGAGGGCATGCCTGTTATACTCCCCGTTCGTCCGGGCTTTTCCGGGACGGGGAGCGTGTGTGTCGATAAGCCTTTCCAACGTTGATGAACGCCCGATCACCTTTGCTGAAGAGGTGGTGTTGGCGGTCGATAAGCTGGATCCCGAGCAGGTGGCCGGTCCGATGACCGTGCGCCTTGAGGGTCGGGTCTTGCCGATGGACGGTGGATATTTGGTCGATGGGTCGATGGAGGCCGAAGGCCTGCTGGTATGCGCCCGCTGCCTGGTGCCGGTTCCCTGGAAGGGAAGCGATCGATTTTCGGTTGAGTTGCGCCACCCGCTCGATGCTGCTCACGAGGAGATCGAGTTGGGCGAGGGTGACCTGGATGTGGTGTTTATCACCGACGACCAGTTGGATGTCGGTGGGTTGGCGGCGGAGCAGGTGATGCTCAATCTGCCGATGCGAATTTTGTGTCAACCGGAATGTGCCGGTTTGTGTCCGCGGTGCGGCGCCAATAAAAACCAGGAAGAAAGTTGTCAATGCGAGCCTGAAGTGGATCCCCGGTGGGAGGCGCTTCGCGGGCTCGAAGGGCAACCGTCCTGATTCGTTGAAGAGAGTTGAAGAGAACGGAGTAGATCATGGCAAATCCAAAGAGAAAAATCTCTCGAACCCGGCGTGATAAGCGACGCGCTCACCACGCACTGACCCCGGCAGGTTCCAGCCTGTGTACGGAGTGCTTTGAGCCAAAACTGCCCCATCGTGTGTGTCCGCATTGCGGTCACTACAAGGGGCGCGCAGTGATCGAGGTTCAGGAACTCGACTGAGTTTGACCGGGTTGAATCGAAAGGGAGTAGCGGCCGGCCCTCTGTGTGAGGCGAGGTGGGTGTGACTGCCACTGGTCCCATTGCCATTGATGCGATGGGCGGGGACGGTGCGCCACAGGCCGTCATTTCAGGAGCTCGGGAAGCAGCCGAAGAACTGGGCATCGACATTCTTCTGGTTGGTCCGGTCAAACGGATTCGCAAGGAGATGGGGCGGTTGCGACCGCTTCCCGGCGGCATCGATTTGGTTGACGCTCCCGATGTTGTGGCGATGGACGACTCTCCGTTGTCCGTATTGCGGGAGAAACCGGATTCTTCACTGTCCGTGTGTGCCCGTCTGGTGCGGGATGGTCGTGCGGTGGCGATGGTGACTGCGGGCAATACCGGCGCGGCCTGGGTTGCGGCCAAGTCAAACCTGGGAATGATTGAAGGTGTGGATCGGCCGGCCCTGGCGGTCGTGCTTCCCAAGGTTGAGGGTCGAACGCTCCTCTTGGATGTCGGGGCCAATCTCGTGTGCAGGCCGGAGCACCTGGTGCAGTTCGCGGTGATGGGTTCCCTCTATTCTCAACATGTGCTCGGCGTCCGGAGTCCATCGGTCGGTCTGATGTCGGTCGGCCAGGAAGAGAACAAGGGCGGCCCCAGGGTGCGGGAACAATACCGCCGCCTGGCATCGGCCGGCATCCGGTTCAAGGGAGCTGTGGAGGGACGGGACGTTTTTTCGGGAGAGGTGGACGTCATCGTCACCGACGGATTCACGGGCAATGTCATCCTCAAGGTTGCCGAAGGCCTTGGAGAGATGGTGGTCTCCGTTCTGGTCGAAGAGGCTCGTCAGTCCGCGGTATACGGCGCCGGTCTCTTGATGGCCAAGGGCGCATTCCGCAACCTCAAGAAAAAGGTAGATTATTCCGAACACGGTGGAGCCCCGTTGCTGGGCATCAAGGGTGCCTGCCTGGTGGCTCATGGGCGCTCGTCTTCGAGGGCCATTCGTAATGCGGCCCGGTCGGCGGGCGACTATGCGTCGAGCGGCATCATCCGTCGCATCGAGAGTACGGTTGCCAGATTCCCGGCCGGCATAAGGGAGTGAAAATCAATGAATGATGGTTATCGGACGACCGCCCGAATCGCGGGCCTCGGTCGTTTCCTGCCTGAAAAAACTGTCACCAACCGCGATCTCGAAAAGATCGTGGATACCAGTGACGAGTGGATTACCACCCGCACGGGAATCAAGGAGCGACGTGTCGTCGCCGAGGGTGAGGGCCTCGTCGACCTGGTCGTGAGGGCCGGAAAGGCGGCTCTGGACGATGCCGGTGTCGAGGCAGAGGCCGTCGATCTTTTGATCGTAGCGACGGCGACGCCTGAGCAACCGATTCCCGCAACTTCGGCGATCGCCCAGCCACGACTGGGTGTCGTCAACGCCGCCTGTTTCGACCTCTCGGCGGCATGTTCGGGGTTCACCTACTCCTTGAACGTCGCACGCCAATTCATTGCCACTGGAGCGGCGCACAACATCTTGGTCATTGGAGCGGAGTGTCTCACCCGATACACCGACTGGAGTGATCGCAAGACCTGTGTTCTCTTTGGAGACGGGGCCGGGGCCGTCCTTCTCCAGCCGGCCGACGCGGGCGAGGGCATTCTCCACATCGACTGGCGGACCGATGGAACCTGGGCAGACTTCATTTCGATGCCCGGAGGCGGCAGTCGTTTCCCCCCGAACAGCCGGGAGTCGATCGACCAGGGACTTCCGTTCATCAAGATGCGGGGCAACGAGACCTTCAAGGTGGCCGTACGAGCCATGACCGAGTTGAGTCTGGACCTGCTGGAACGAGCGGGCGTGCGACCTTCCGATCTCGATCTCTTCATTCCCCACCAGGCCAACCAGCGCATCATCCAGGCGGTCGGCAAGAGGATGAGCCTCTCTGGTGAGCAGGTCTATTCCAACGTCCACCAGTTCGGCAATACGTCGGCCGCCTCGATTCCGATGGCAATGGTCGGCGCCGTTGAAGAGGGGCGGCTCAAGCGGGGCGATCTCCTCATGTTGACCGCCTTCGGTGGGGGCCTGACCTGGGGCTCGGCGTTGATTAAATTTTAGAGGATGAAACTATGACCAAGATAGCAGCACTGTTTCCCGGCCAAGGCAGCCAGGCGGTCGGCATGGGGCAGGACCTGGCCGTTCGTCGGCCCGAGGCCGCCGAGGTTTTCGCGGCGGTTGATAGCAGTCTGGACTTCAATTTATCCTCCCTCTGCTGGGAAGGACCCGAGGACCAACTCCGTATGACGGAGAACACCCAGCCTGCCCTTCTGGCGCATTCAGCTGCCTCGTGGGCCGTTCTGGCTGCCGGTGGACTGAAGGTCGAAGCCGTGGCCGGCCACAGCCTGGGGGAGTACTCGGCGATCGTGGCGGCCGGCGGACTTGGTGTGGCTGAAGCCGCAACGACCGTGCGACAGCGAGGCCGGTTGATGCAAGAGGCGGTTCCGGTGGGTCAGGGGGCGATGGCGGCCATCCTGGGGCTGGACGATGAGATCGTTGTGGAAATCTGTGCAGCAGAAACCGCGTCCGCCCATGAGGTCGTCGTTGCGGCCAACTTTAATTCTCCGGGACAGATCGTCATTGCGGGGGCGGCTGGAGCAGTCGAACGAGCCTCGGCAACCTGCAAGGATCGTGGCGCGCGACGCACGGTGCCCCTTCCCGTCAGTGCCCCTTTCCACTCACCACTGATGGCGCCGGCCCGCGAAGGGTTGACGCCGACGCTGGAGGCCCTGAGGTTTGAGGCGCTCGACGTGCCGCTGTATCGCAACATCGATGCAGAACCGGTCCAGGCGCCCTCGGCGGTTCGGGAGGGCCTGATCCGACAGGTTGATGCGCCGGTCCTGTGGTCCGAGACCGTTCAACGTCTCATCGCGGACGGGTTCGATACCTTTATCGAGGTGGGGACCGGGCAGGTGCTCAGTGGACTGGTGCGGCGGATCGATCGAAAGATGACGACCTTTGCCGCCGGAACGGCCGAAGGCATTGAAAAAGCGCTGACCGATCTGGTCGGCTGAGGAGGGGTTATGGGGTTGCTCTCAGAGAAAATAGCCGTTGTCACCGGAGCGAG
>JBDLIO010000303.1:0-4324 GCA_039714865.1 Acidobacteriota bacterium
AGAAAATAACGAATGATTCTGCTCAAGTCCACGGCTGAGATCGATGCCATGGATCAGGCTAATCGCCTGGTTCACCGAGCACTGGAGCATGTCCGCGAAGCGGCTGCGCCCGGTGTGACGACATGGGATCTCGATCAGAAGGCCGAGGCCTTGATTCGAAGTGGGGGCGGCTTGCCCGCCTTCAAGGGGTATCGGGGATTTCCCGGTACGCTGTGTATTTCCATCAACGACGTCATTGTCCATGGGATCCCAAGCCGAAGCGTGCGGCTGCGTGACGGTGACCTGGTCAGCGTGGACTGCGGCGTTGTGATGGATGGGTTTTTTGGTGATGCGGCGATTTCTTTCGGCGTGGGACGGATTTCCGAAGACGTCCGCCGGTTGATGGAAACGACGCAGCAATGCCTCGAGGATGCCATTTCCGAGGTCCGGCCCAACAACCGGCTCGGAGATATCGGCGCCGCCGTACAGCGACGGGCGGAGTCGGAAGGCTATGGAGTGGTCCGGGATTTCGTGGGGCACGGCATCGGCCGAAGCCTTCACGAAGACCCTCAAGTTCCGAATTATGGCGTCCCCGGGAGAGGGCAGTTGATGAAGCCGGGTTTGGTCATCGCCATCGAGCCGATGATTACCGCCGGAAGCTGGCGCGTGAAAATCGACGATGACGGCTGGACAGCCAGGACAGAAGACGGTAGAATCGCCGCCCATTTTGAGTTCTCAGTCGCTGTGACTGAGAATGGTGCCCGTGTGCTCGGGGTTGAGGAGTAGAAATGGCTAAGGAAGAAGCGATCGAAGTGGTCGCAACAGTTGTGGAACCATTGCCGAACGCAATGTTTCGCGTCGAACTTGAAAACAGCCATGAGGTCTTGGCCCATATCTCGGGGAAGATGCGGAAGCACTTCATTCGGATCCTGCCCGGGGACAAAGTACTTGTCGAACTCTCTCCATATGATTTGAAGAGGGGTCGTATCGTCTACCGCTACAAATAAAAAGGGGGCGACAATGAAAGTTCGTCCGTCAGTGAAACGCATGTGTTCGAAATGTAAGGTCATCCGTCGCAAAGGCGTGATCAGGGTGATCTGCGAAAACCCGAAACACAAGCAACGCCAGGGATGATCGAGGAGGATTCATGGCACGAATCGCAGGTGTTGATCTGCCAGCCAACAAACGAGTCGAAATCGGCTTGACCTATATTTACGGCATCGGTCGCACCCGTGCCAAAGGGGTTCTTTCAACCGCCGGCGTTGAGGAGGGCATCAAGGTCAAGGATTTGTCGGAAGACGAAATCCTTCGACTGCAGCGTGTCCTTCAAGACGAAGGTCGGGTTGAGGGTGATCTCCGCAAGGAGGTGGCCATGAACATCAAGCGGCTGATCGAAATCGGCAGCTATCGCGGGATCCGCCACCGCCGGGGTCTCCCCGTTCGGGGGCAAAGGACCCACACCAACGCGCGAGGACGAAAAGGTCCGAAGCGTCAGGCTGTTGCCGGCAAGAAAAAAGCCGTTAAGTAGAGACCGGGAGTTCAACTATGGCCAAGGATCGCAAAGGTGCACGCAAGCCGCGTCGGGAAAAGAAAAACGTCCCACACGCCGTTGCCAATATTCACGCCACCTTCAACAATACGATCGTGACCTTCACCGACCCCAGCGGTAACACGTTGTGCTGGTCGTCCGGAGGACGGATCGGTTACAAGGGATCGCGCAAGGGCACACCCTATGCCGCACAGCTGGCTGCTCGGAATGCCGCTGAACAGGCTCAGGATAACGGTGTTCGCAGTGTCGAAGTCCGCGTCAAGGGGCCTGGACCGGGTCGCGAATCGGCAATCCGCGCCGTTGCGGCTGCCGGCATGGACATCAAGAGTATCCGCGACATTACACCCATTCCCCACAATGGCTGTCGTCCGCGCAAGCGCCGTCGCGTCTGAATCGATAGGAGTCTGATAGTGGCACGTTATAGAGGGCCTGTTTGTCGGCTTTGTCGCCGTGAAGGTATGAAGCTCTTCCTCAAGGGGGAGCGGTGTTACAAGGAAAAATGCGCCATCGAGCGTAGAAACCAGCCCCCGGGACAGCACGGTGGCGCCCGTCGGCGGAAACCGAGAGCCTACGGCATCCAGCTGCGGGAGAAGCAGAAGCTTCGCCGCGTCTACGGTGTGCTGGAAGGCCAGTTCAGGCGGACGTTTGACGAGGCAAACCGTCGAAAGGGTGTGACCGGTGAGAACCTGTTGCAGCTCCTCGAGCTTCGGTTGGACAATGTTGTCTTCTCCCTGGGATTTGCGACTTCTCGCACCCAGGCTCGGCAGCTGCTTCGCCACGGTCATGTCCTGGTTGACGGACGGCGGGTCAATATTCCTTCCTTCCGGGTCAAACCGGGCATGGAGGTGTCGCTTCGCGAGAAGAGCCGGAAACTGGTTCAGATCGAAGAGGCTGTTGACTTCGCACAGGGACGAGGAGTCCCCGCGTGGTTGGAGTTGGACTCCGCCAATCTCACCGGCAAGGTCTTGGAGGCTCCGTCCCGTGAGGACATTCGCTTCCCGATTCAGGAACAGCTCATCGTCGAGCTCTACTCGCGTTGAGGAGTGTGTAAATGATTTGGCACCAGTTCCAACGTCCCACAACGGTCACGCTCGAGTCGGAAACTGCCAGCGACACCTACGGGCGGTTCGTTGCGCAGCCTTTTGAACGTGGATGGGGAACGACCATGGGCAACGCCCTTCGTCGGTCCCTGTTGTCCTCGATTCCGGGCGCTGCCGTTACCGCAATCAAGATCGAAGGCGTCGACCACGAATTTTCTGCGCTGCCTGGCGTCGTCGAAGACGTGACCGACATCATTCTCAACCTCAAGCAGGTGCCGATTCGACTCCACGGGGTGGACTCCGCATTTATTACTCTTGAGGTTGATGGTCCCGGAAACGTCACTTCGGGCATGATGAAGGGTTCCGCACAGGTTGAGGTGGTGGATCCCGATGTGCACATCGCAACGCTGTCGGCGGATGCCGTTTTCCGAATGACCGTCAGGGTCGGCGTCGGACGAGGCTATGTCCAGGCCGATGAGAACCAGACCGAAGACCTCGATCTGGGCTTTATTCCGGTGGATTCGGCCTCGTCTCCCGTGATCAAGGCCAACTTCCGAGTCGAGATGGCGCGAGTCGGTCAAAAGACCAATTTCGACAAATTGATCGTCGAAGTTTGGACCGACGGCACCGTCAAGCCGGAAGAAGCCGTCAGCCAGGCGGCTCAGTTGGTCAGAGGCCACATGGATATCTATGCTGCCTTGGCCCTGGAAGAAGAAGTCGAATTTGTGGCGGAACCTGAACCCGAGCCGGAAGAGGAGTCGGAGCTGGACAAGAGCATTGATACGCTCGAACTCTCCATCCGGTCGATGAATTGCCTGAAGAATGCCAACATCAAATCACTCCGTGACCTGGTCTCACGCTCCGAAAAGGAGATGGTAGAGATCCGGAATTTCGGTGAGAAATCGCTGAAAGAAGTCCGGGCCAAGCTCGAGGCCATGGGTTTTGGGTTCGGCATTGATGCCTGAAGTGAGGGAGTAAAATGAGACATCGAATTCACGGCCGGAAGCTCGGTCGGACCAGTGCCCACCGGAAGGCGATGTTCCGGAACCAGTTGACGGCCCTCTTTACGCACGAGCGCATCACAACGACGATCGCCAAGGCTAAAGAGCTGCGTCCGTTGGCGGAAAAGATGGTCACTCTCGCCCGAACGGGGACCCTGGCAAATCGCCGTCGTGTGATGACCATGGTGCCGGACAAGCAGGTGGTGCGCCACCTGTTCGACGAGATCGCACCCCGCTTTATCGACCGGGACGGCGGCTATACCAGGATTCTCAGAATCGGACCTCGCCACGGGGACAACGCCGAGATGGCCATCATCGAATTCGTCGATTTCCAGCCCAAGGAAAAGGGTGGTGACCATGGAGGCGGCGACAAGGAGAGCTTGATGGACCGTGCCAAGGGTCTGTTCGGCGGTGGACGAGGCGAAGCCGGCGAAACGGCCGAGGCGTCGGTTGAAGAGGCGACAGAGGTCGCGGCTGAGACCGAGGTTGAAACCGTTGAAGAGACGGTCGCAGAGACTGCTGCCGAAACCGCGACGGTCGAGGAGGTCGTCGAAGCGGAAGCCCTCGACGTCGAAGCGGAGGCTCCTGAAGCGGAAGAAACCGCGGAAGAGGCCGAGAAGAAAGAATAGAAGAATATCGTCGGACGATTTTCATGAAATCAAAACCGCGCCTTCGGGCGCGGTTTTTCAATAGGTGCTGCGGGACGCTGTATCCTTGTCGTATGGAGCGTGATGAAATCCTCCGTGTACTTGGGG
>JBDLIO010000304.1:0-4323 GCA_039714865.1 Acidobacteriota bacterium
CTGCGGAAAGCGGCAGGCCTTCGGAGCGGGCTGCCGTGACGATATCGAGTGCCTCCCTGGAGGCGATGTGCACGATGTGAATGCGGGCGCCGGTCTGTCGGCAGAGGTTTCGGAGAGTCCTGGCCGCTGTGATCTCACCCTCGGCCGGACGGGCGGCGGCGTAGTCTAGGGCTGAGTTTCCCCCGTCGGCCAGCACGGCACTCTTGGCCGCTTGAATGACCTGTCGATCCTCGGCGTGCACACCGACCGGCAGGTCTCGCCGGGCGGTCAATTCCAGGACCGATCGTGCCTGGTCAGGGGTGACGTCCCTGAAGGTGTCCATGCCGGAGAGCAGGTAGATCTTGATGGCAGCAACTCCGGCGTCGATCAGCCCTTCGATACGATCTCTCCAGTCGGCCTTCTCAAGCACATTGCTGGAGACGCCCCCCCACAACATGAAGTCGACGTGGGCTTTGGAGGCGATGAAGCCGAGCTTGTTATCGAGGTTCGCTGTCGACGTGACCGGCGGCAACGAGGTGCAGGGCATGTCGACGACCATTGTCACTCCACCGGCGGCAGCAGCCCGAGTGCCGGTGGCGAAGTCTTCCCGCTGGGTGAACCCCGGGTCGTCGAAGTGCACGTGGCCGTCGATGGCGCCTGGGAGGACCAGGGCGCCCCGAAGATCGACCCGCGTATCTGCCGACACTACCTCCTCTGGTTTGAGAACGGCGCCGATCCGCTCGCCATCGATCAGTAACTGCGCCGGGCGCCGTTCATTGCCCGTGCCGGGGATCACGAGATTGTGCAGCAGCATCTTCATTCATTCAGCTTACGTCATCCGAATCGAAGGGTCTCAAGGCCCAGAAAGCGTTCGGGATCTCGGTCGGCAGTCCCACCGGGCGCCGGTTCCTACCCGCATTCGATACGAAAACACGAAGGCCGCATTCCCACCAGGCAACTCCCTTGAATCGATGGTGTTGTTTCTCGGGCCCCTGATTTTTGCTTCGAATTCTCAAAACCGCCCGAAGAAAAGCCGCTAATACTATGAGTCTGTTATACTCATGGCATGAGTCAAAGACTTCAAGTCGTGTTCGAAGACGAAGAACTCGAGGCCATCAGGGAAATGGCCCGGCGGCAGCACACGACTGTCGCGGAATGGGTTCGGCGGTCCCTTCGTGAAGCTCGCAGGGCAGAGGCCGCTGGAGATCCAGAGACAAAATTGGCAGCCATCCGAGCAGCCGTAAAGTACGATTTTCCCACGGCGGATATCGATGTGATGCTGGGAGAGATTGAACGAGGCTACGGTTTTGAGGGGGATCAGTGATTCTGATCGACTCGAACATCCCGATGTACCTCGTCGGAAGAGACCATCCCCTCAAAATCGATGCCCACAGACTCCTCGAAACGTTGGTTGTCGAGAAGAGACGCCTGGTGACCGACACTGAGGTCTTCCAGGAGATCCTCCATCGGTACGTCGCCATCAACCGGCGAGACGCCATTCAGCCGGCGTTCGACGTTCTCCAAAAACTCGTCGATGAGATCATCCCTGTAGAATTCTCGGACATCGAGCGAGCCAAAGCCATCGTTCTGGGGCACCAACGACTCTCTGCACGAGATGCTGTCCACCTTGCCGTCATGGAACGTCAAGGGATCTCGGACATCGCGACGTTTGATCGAGGCTTCGACGGCTATCCCGGGATTCACCGCTGGATTTGAGTGATTCTGAGAGGAGGGGGGATTTTCTTTCTTGACAACGTACGACATCTGTCGTACGTTGTTTGTCGGAGATGAAATGAACACTTCAGGACGACCGACCGACGCCGAGCTTCAAATCCTGGCCGTGCTGTGGCGTATAGAGCCGGCGACTGTTCGCCAGGTGCATAAAGAACTGGGTGAAGGCACCGCCTATACAACCACCCTCAAAACCATGCAGCGAATGGCCGAAAAAGAACTGCTGGAGCGTGACGAGAGCCGGCGCAGCCATGTCTATCGGGCCCGGAGTTCCGAGGCCCAGACACAGGGAGCGATTCTGTCCGACCTGATCGATCGGGCCTTTTCCGGCTCGGCTGCTCGCCTGGCCATGCGGGCTCTCTCGACCCGGCGGGCCAGTCCTGAAGAGATCGAAGAAATCGGTCGTCTGCTCGATACGATTCGGATCGAGAGCGGCCAACGAAAAGAGCAGTCGTTCGAATCGGGAGACGATTCATGATCGACGTCTTTCCGGCTGTTGATGTCCTCGCCTGGTCGCTGATCGGGGTGCTTTGGAAGGGGCTGGTCCTCTGGGCATTGAGGTTGGCACTGGATCCGTTCATGCCGGTGCGTGCCGTGCGCCTGCGCTACGCCGCGACGTCGGTGGCCTTTTTCGCCATTCCTGTTTGGTGGCTGGTTGCCCTGGTTCAGGTCTCGCAGGCTCCCGCACCGCCTCTCCTTTCGTCGGCGTTGATGAAGGGTCCCGGCACCCTCGAGATCCTTCTGATCACGATCTGGGCGGCGGGAGTCTGCATCTCCAGCCTTCGGGTTGCCGGCGGAATGTGGCGATGGCGCCGCACCGTCAACCGGGCGGTTGAGGTCTCCGCCGACTGGCGGCAACGCTTCCAATCCCTGGTCCGCCGGATCGGCCTTCGGCAAAGGGTGCGACTGCTGGCCTCGAACAGAATTGACAGTCCGTGTGCTCTCGGTTGGTTTCGACCCGTCGTCCTGGTGCCCGCATCCCTGCTGACCGGATTCAATGCCGATCAGTTGCAGGCGATTCTCCTGCATGAGCTCGTGCATGTCCGCCGCCTCGACTGGCTGGCGGGCATTCTGCAGGCCTTCGTCGAGAGCCTGCTCTTTCACGTGCCGTTCGTCTGGTTGCTGTCGGCCCGTCTGCGTTCGGAACGCGAGGCCTGCTGTGACGATGCCGTCGTCGAGATGATCGGTGATCGCCTGGCATACGCCACGGCGCTGGTTTCTTTAGAGGCGGTCCTTCAAACCCCAAGACTGGCGCCCTCAGCCAATGGAGGTTCTCTCGTGTCCAGAATTCGTCGACTTGCCGATCCTGACCATCGAATCCGGCCCCGCGCCTCGGTGGCCTTTTCCCTGATCGTTGTGACCGCTGCCCTGAGCTTTGCGTCAATCGTGACCGTCATGGGCGATAACGATCCGCTGCCGAGCTGGCTGCCTCAGGATGTCAGCCGCTGGGCGCCGCTGCTGGAGGCCGCGTCCAAAAGCCATGATTTGCCTCCGGCGCTGTTGGGTCTCATGACCCTGGTGGAAAGCGGGGGCGACCCAGAGGCCCGAAGTACCCGCGGCGCCACCGGTCTGCTTCAGGTCATGCCGGCGACCGGCCGGAGCATCGCCGAAGAACGAGGCCTTGGCGAGGTCGATCTCAGTGATCCAGAGGTCAACCTGGATCTCGGCGCCTGGTATCTGGCCCGGCAACTGGAGACGTTCGATGGTGATTTGCAGCTGGCCCTGGCTGCCTACAACGGTGGGCCCGAACGAGCACGCCGGTGGTCTGAGAACTCGGAGCCCCTCTCGGCGGAGACGACGGCCTACGTGGCCCTGTTGACGAAGATGTGGCACGAGCGGGAGGCCGACGAAAGTATGGCGTATCAGGCGTGGTGGAACCGGCTCAACTCAGTTCGCGTTGCGCGTATGCTCCATCCCCTGCCGGCCGCCAGAGTCAGCCAGGCCTTCGGAAAGAACCACCGCGGTTCGCACAAGGGCGTCGATCTTGTCGCACCGACCGGAACGCCGATCCTTGCGCCAATGGACGGCGAGGTCATCGCCGTATCGGACGACACCACGGCCGGCAAGGCCGTCGTCATTCGCCACGGAGTGGGTCTGGAAACCCGCTACCACCATCTTGATGCGATCGATGTGAAGCTCGGGGACAGGCTTGGCGCCGGCGAGAGCCTGGGCCGAGTCGGATCGACCGGTGTCAGCACCGGCCCGCATCTGCATTTTGAGGTTCGTGAGAACGGAGTGGCGGTCGACCCGATGACCTTCTTGGGGGAGTAGCGGGGGGCTTCGGTCACCCTGAATGAGCAAGAATGAGCAAGGCAAAGAATGAGCAAGGGACAGTGTTCTCTAACCTTGTCGCTAAAACCCTATGTACCCCAATTCCTCTTGCCAGTTGGTTGAAGGTGAATTCCTCAAGTGGTCCTCGATCTTCAAAAGAACCTCGTCCTCACTGATGTGATTTATGGTGCAAAGTTCCATCTTTGTCGTCCAACGCACTGGAAAAAATGGGAATCAACAACAGGAGGAGGGCGATCAACCAAAGGGGTGTGGGTTTTGGGTCAATAAAGGCCCTGCCAAATGAACTCAGCATTTTCCCACCAGAAAACATGTCGTTCCCCT
>JBDLIO010000305.1:0-4322 GCA_039714865.1 Acidobacteriota bacterium
ATGATTTCGCCCTTGAGCCACTCGCCCGATGTCATCTGTACCCAGTCAAATTTGTCCGGCATGGGCGGGTCCGGTTTCCAACTCTCGGATTCTTCGGCTGTGAAGCCTGGGTTCGCCGCGAGAACGGCGGCGCCGATCAGCATCAAAATCCAGGCGGTTCTATTCTTGAACAAATTGTCTTTTGCAAACATGGCAGTACCTCGAATATCATTCATGAATCGATTTCGAAAACGAGAATCAATCATACGCGGCTCCCCGAAATTTTCAATACCGAAATCTGAATTGCCGAACCATGGTTCAGCGGCGATCTCAGCTGATGGCCGATAGCTGACAGCACTGTTCACGGGACCCAGGCGTAACCGATCTTGAAGAAGGCCGTGCGGTTCAGTTGCGTCAGGTCGATCCGGCTGTCGCCCCGGTGATTGTCCGAGTATCCCAGGTAGAGGGCGGTCTGCGGGTTGACCTTGTAGGTGAAAAGCAGCTGGGTCAGGAGGTGCTTGAATTCGGGGTCGCGCGGTGCTGCATAGTTTTCCACATTGAAGTCGTAGTCGGCGTATTGGAGGATCAGGCGAACGAAGGCGCGGCGGTTGAACTGGTAGACCGTGCGGAGTTCGCTCAGGTTGGCCGTGTAGAGGCGGCCGATATCGACGTCGAATTCCTCGTAGATGTGGGAAAAGTCCAGATTGAGGTGGCGGCCGGCGAAGAATTCAATCGAGGGGGTCAGGCGCAAGCGAGTTCCGGGCCTGGCGTGGAGGTAGTCGATCTGGTCGCCTGCAAGGACTCGCAGGCCAAGTTTGATATCCGGAGCCGGGACAATGTCGAAAGCTGCATTCACTGTTCGGTCGTCGTATTCCATCCCAAGATAGGTTTGTTTCCCAAAGTAGATTATCGAGAAAAAGGACGACTGGAGGGGTCCTTTGTACTCGATGAATGTCCCGGGTGTACTGCGGAGCATCGACCCGTCGGCATCTTCAGTCCGCTCGTAGCCCAGCCAGACCTTGATCTTGTTGTACCAGTGGTCGGGGTCGTCCTGTTGCCAGGTGTGGAGATAGCCGGTGTCGTAAAAGGCGAAACCCGCCTGAGGAACGAAGCCCAGGTCGGCCCTGAAACCGGGGCTGATTTCCTGGTACTTGCCGTAGATCTCAAAGGTCCGAGTCTGGTGGATATAGAGGAAATCGATCGCATGGCCGGAAAACTGATCTTCCGGTTGGCCGTGATTCTGAGCGATGTCCAGGGGGTAACGAGTCTCGGAGCCCAATAGCTGGAATCGAACCAGGTCAGTGGGGGTCAGGCGGAGGTCGATATCACCTCCGTACAGTCGATTGTGGTAGCCGCCGGCGCCTTCGCGGTTGGTGATCAGGCCGCCGACCGTCGAAGACTCGCCGATGTCATGGCGATATCGCAACACCGTGCCGGTTGATTGGCTCGCCAATGATGTCGAGGTCGAGCCTTCGGACCCGGGGAAGAGAAGATTGGTCATATCGTCCCGGACGGAGAAGAAGCCTATGGCGCCTCGTCCGACCTTGCCGGAGGCCTTGACGCCCCAAATGGGGTCGGCCAGGGTCCGGGTGTAGATCGCGTTGATCGGGGTCTGAAAGTAGTCGAAGCCTTCGAGGAAGAACGGACGTTTCTCGGGGTAGAACAGGCTGAATTGCGTGTTGATGTCCAGTTGGGCGGCATCGGCCTCGATCTGGGAGAAATCCGGATTGATGGTGGCGCTCAGATTGAGGTTGGGGGTGACGCCCCAGCGGGCGGTCAGCCCTGCCTCAACACTGGAATCTACCTCTTCAAAAGGTCCGTCGGGGAAAGGCTCTCGTTCTTCAGAATGTATCGCCGATATCGTGGGTGCGAACTCCATATTGCGGCCGGGGTCGGCGCCGGCGAACCCCTGGATATGTTCGGCCTGGCAGAGGTAGCAGTTGTTGGATCGGTCTCTCGGGAAGAGCCCCATGATGTGGGTGACATTGCGGGGATAGGAACGGACGGCGTCGATCCCCCAGACCTGATCGCCCTCTGAGGGCTGAAAACGAAGAGAACTGAAGGGGATGGCTATTTCAACGATGTAACCGTCGTCGACGATGCGGCCGGCGGAGTCCCAGATCGCGTCCCATTGTGGGCCGCCGTTTCCCGACGTCGTCTCGATGAGATCCGCCTGGATTCCCAGGGGGTTGACGTAGAAGTTGAAGGATCGGCGGGCGTCGTCGAAGGTGTCGAGCACCAGGGCGACTCCGTCGTCCTCCCACAAACGGTCACGATCCGAGTAGCGTGCCCGGATCGCCGACGGGTCGGGGTCGAAGGCCCGGAAGGCGGCATAGAAGTGGTTTTCGCCGTAGCACAAAAGAACTTCGGTCCGGACCGGCGGATCGATGTTCTCGCCAGGCTGGACTTCGACGTCCAACTCGAGGACCAGGGCATGCTGCCATGCTGCCTCGTCCAACACGGCATCAACGGTGATCTTTCCTTCGATTCTCGGGATCTGGTAAGGGTCGGACGCAGCAGCGGCCGTAACCAACGCAACCAGACAGGCCAGGAGGATCGTTGTTTTCTGGAACACCATTTCACTCCGTATCGGTCCGGCTGCCGGGCCGGACCGGGAATCAAAGTGTTTACGGTTTGAAACCCCGAGGGTTTTGGCCGGCTCAAACGCCTCTGTTTTGAAGAATCCTGCCGCGAAGCCGACCAACTAGATCAGAGACCTGAGGATCACCTTGAACTCGAACTCCACCTCACCGGCCTGAATGGTGTCGCCCGCTTCGAGGTGGTGGGCCCGGATTCTCCGGCCATTGACCAGCGTGCCGTTCGTCGAATCCAGGTCGACAACAGCAAAGCCCTCATCATGAGGCACGACCTTGAAGTGCTGGCTGCTCATTGCCTTTGACTCGAGAGTCAGTGTATTGACGCCCGGCGCCCGGCCGACGGCGAAGGCCCGATCATGCCTCAGTCTGAAAGAGCGGATCTCCTTGCCCGGCTCCTTGACGCTGAGGATGTGCTGCTCGTCCAGGATGCTGGTTGTATCGATGTCGCCGTCAAAGGGCAAACGCTCGAAGGCCGATGGGTCGAGAACCAGTTCGTCGGCGCTGTCGTCCATCGGTGGCGCCGTGAACAAATCGACCGTCGGCTCCTTTGCCGAGTCGGAGAGGACCTCTGGATCCATGTCCGGGTCGGTCTCCCAATCGGTGGGTCCGGGTGCAGCGGTCTGCACAGGACGCCTCCCGCGCCACAGCATCACCAGGGCCAAAAGGACGGCGACGATCAGTATCAGCAGGAGGGGCAGGAGCCACCAGGGGCTGCTGCTGATCTCTCTGACAGGTTGAACTTCTGTGACCACCTGGGCCTCGACATGCTCCGGCGTTCTCTCGGCGGCCAGGGCGTCATCGATTTCGGCGGCTGTAGCTGCTGCAGCCTTTTCGAGGGCTTCGGTGACGGTTGTCGTATCGACCCAGTTGGCATGTCCCAGATAGGCGCCGTCGGTCAACAAGGACAACCGGCGCATGGCTTTTTCGTCGACATAACGGCCGGTGCCGACCGCCACAATGCGGACGTTGTGGGTACGGCACAATTCGGCGACGTCTTCGACGGTCGTGGCGGAATTTTCGTCCCTGCCGTCGGTCAGCAGCAGTATGACGCCGCCCTCGGGGAGGTCTCGTGCGCCTGTGAACAGGGTGTCGTTCAATAGTGTGAAATTCCCCGCGGGAAAGAGGTCGGCCAGAGCGCTCTCGACGGCCCCTTCGGTTGCCGAGGGCTCGACGATCCATTGTGGTGCGTCGTTAAACGCCAAGAGCCCGACAGGTGTGTCCGGAGGTAGACCCGCGAGCATTTCGCCGACGCTGGATGTCGTCGATGCCAACTCCGACCGGGAGAGTGAACGGCTTGTGTCGATGGCGACGACGACCGGCACCTCTGACGCCGAGATCGCCGGCGCCAAGGCCAGTATGCTCAAGAGAATCAACGAGATCAAGGCGGCAGGACGACGAAAAGTGATTGAAAACTCAAACAAGCGGCGCATGGCTACCCCCACCGAGTCAGGGTACACGAAAAGGGTCGAAGGGTCGAAGGGTCAAAGAGTCAAAAGGTCAAAAACGTCGAAAGGGTCGAAAGGGGAATGAACGTCCAATACCAACGCTCAACCTTCAACGTCGAAGGAGGAGCTCAGAAGGAGTGTCCCCTGTAATTTCTGTATCTGTAATTTTCTGTAATTTTGTCCCCGCCCCGGGTCCTGTCCCTGTCCCCGTCCCTGTCTCTGCCCCCGCCCCTGAATACCAACCCCGGCCTTCGGGGGCGCATTGAGGGCACCGTAAGCCCAACCGGCGCCGGTCGCCCCC
>JBDLIO010000306.1:0-4311 GCA_039714865.1 Acidobacteriota bacterium
CCCCGCCGACCTCGACGCCCTGGTGCAACAGATCATCAGATGCAAACGAGGCACCCAGGTGTACGTGCCGCTCGGATCCTCCCGAACCGAGCTTTGATCGAGGATTTCGAACAGGAGAGAGTGATGCTGCCCCGTGAGCTGTTCCGAAAAGACCCAGAGCGCATCCGGCGAATGCTGGAGATGCGCCACACCGAGGCGCCCCTTGACCGGTTGCTCGAGGTGGACCGGCAATGGCGCGACCTGCTGATCACGCTGGAAGAGCTGAAGGCCCGGCGCAACGCCGGCTCGAAAGAGATCGGCCTGCTCTTCAAGGAAGGGAAGCGGGACGAAGCCGAGGCTCGCAAGGCCTCCATGAGCCTGCTCGGCGACGAGATCAAGGACCTCGAAGAACGCACCTCGGGACTGGAACAGGAGGTCGAGACTCTCGAGCTGACCATTCCCAACCTTCTGGATACCGAAGTCCCCGAGGGAGCAAACGAGGACGACAACAGGGAAATCCGCCGATGGGGCGACCCGCGGTCGTTCGATTTCCCGTGCCAGGCCCACTGGGACCTGGGGCCCGCCCTGGGCATCCTTGATTTCGAGCGAGCCGCCAAACTGGCAGGAGCCCGGTTCGCAGTGCTCAGGGGCCCCGGCGCCGCCCTCGAACGGGCACTGATCTCCTTCATGCTGGACACCCACACCCGGGAGCACGGCTACACCGAGCTCCTGACGCCATACCTGGCCAACGGCTCTTCCCTCCAGGGAACCGGCCAGCTGCCGAAATTCGCCGACGACCTCTTCCATATCGATGGTCACGACCTCTACCTGATTCCCACCGCCGAGGTCCCGGTGACCAATCTCCACCGGAACGAAAGTCTGGACGAAAGCGCCGTCCCCCTCCGCTACTGTGCCTTCACCCCCTGCTTCAGGGCCGAAGCGGGTTCCCACGGCAGGGATGTTCGCGGCCTGATCCGGCAGCACCAGTTCCACAAGGTCGAACTGGTTCAATTGACGACGCCCGGGTCCTCATCTGACGCACTGGAACAACTGACCGGTCATGCTGAGAAAATCCTCCAACGCCTTGAACTGCCGTACAGGGTGATGACCCTGTGCTCCGGAGACGTCGGCTTTTCGGCAGCCAAGACCTACGACATCGACGTCTGGCTTCCGGGACAAGACCGCTACCGCGAGATTTCTTCCTGCTCCAACTTCTCCGATTTTCAGGCCCGGCGAGCCCATCTTCGCTATCGCCCGTCCGAAGGAGGGAAGGCCCGCCTGCTGCATACGGTCAACGGTTCCGGCCTCGCCGTCGGACGGACCCTGGTCGCCGTGCTGGAGAACTACCAGCAGCAGGACGGCTCGGTCGTCGTGCCCGAGGTCTTGCGACCCTACATGGGTGGGTTGGAAGTGATCGAACCGAGCTTGAAGTACGGGCCCTGAAGGACCCGCCTACAAAGAAATAAAATACCGTAGGCAGGTCCTTCAGGGCCTGCTACCAAGGGCCGCCCTCATTGAGCAGGTCTTCTTCAATCAACCACTTCGAGATTGCCCTCGCCATGATGCGGTGGCCCCGTGCATTGGGATGCCATGGATCTCCCGGCTCCCGCTGGATTTCCGATACCTCCCGGCGTTTGAAGACCGGCATCAGGTCCAGGGTCGGAAAACCGGCAGCCTCGAATCGTTCGACAAGAGCCCCGTAGAGCCGCATGTCGGCCTCTGAATACCTCCCCCAGTCACCGTCTTCGGGAAAGGATGGGAACAGGACGACGAAGACCGGAATCTCCCGGGACACCGACAACTCGTGCACCTGTTCGATCACCCTTCCCGTATCGTCCCAGTGCCAGGCCTGAAGCTGCAGGTCCCGCTGCTTCAGTCCCGGGTACCGACGTCGGACATATCCCTTTCTCAAGAGGTGATCCATCTTTCGCCTGAGGGTGGCCCACACCTGGGACCGGGGCCGCGCGTAGTACCGCCCCAGGCCTCCGTTGTCCCCATCGATCACCGGGTCCGACGCATCGTTGAGATGAAACTGCCAGAGGATGGCATCTGGATCGAAATCAAGCACCGTATCCCGCATCAGCGCCGATGCCTGGGCGGCACAATAGCCGGTTACCCCAAAGGCCGGACACTCGATTCCGGCCCCCGGAAGAGCCTCCTGCAGAAGGTGCTCCAGCCGGCGGACGTAGAGCTTTTCTCGGGGCAGTGACTTCTGCATCGTGACGCTGTCCCCGACGACCGCCAACCGCCATACACCGTCGTTTTTGGTTTTCGAGCGCTCGACATCACGGAAGCCGTGGCTGTTGAACACATCGTGCCATCCGGGCTTGAGCGTGTAGAGGAGGGGCGGGGCGGCTCGTACGGTCCCGAGATCCGCAGCTGATCGTCCCGCCAAAATCTCCCGCCGCTTGCCGATCTCCCGGACCTGCAGTGCCCCTTCAAAGGCAACCAGGAGAGCCAGTAGCGCACCCGGCATCACGGCAAATCGCCTGACCCACAAAAGGCTGAAGATCGTCACCCGATGATGGTACCCTTTCGCCCCTCAGGAGGTATTCATGACCCTGGAAAAACTCAATCAGACCCTGGTCACCGAGGTCGAACAGCTGAAGAACGAAGGGCGTGCCAAGGCGCCGGAACGGATCATCGTCGGCTACGAGCCTCCCCGGGGCGCCCGAGGGCCTCGTTATCGGCTCAAGGGCTCGGACCATGCCTTCATCCGAATGAACTCCAACTCCTACCTCAGCCTCTCCCACCACCCAGGAGTGATGGAAGCCGCCGATCAGGCCGCCCACGATTTCGGCGTCGGCCCCGGCGCCGTTCGTTTCATCGACGGCACCTTTTCTCATCACGTCGAACTCGAGGAACGGGTTGCCGCCTTCACCGGCAAGCAGTCCGCCAAGATCTTCAACTCGGCCTATACCTCGAACCTGGGCTTGAGCCTGGCCGTCAGCGGACCGAAGACGTATTGGGTCGGGGACGCCCTCAACCACAACTCGATCATCCGGGCGATGCGCATTGCGGGAGTGCCCCGGGAGAACAAGGCGATCTACGCCCACAACGACATGGACGACCTCCAGCGATGCCTGGACAACGTGCCCGACGGCATGGAGCGGGTCGTCGTCATCTTCGACGGCATCTTCTCGATGCGCGGCGACAACGCGCCCCTTGACGAGATTCACCGTCGCTGCGAACCCCATCGCAACCGGTTCCCCTCCGGGTTGGTCACCGTCGTCGACGACAGCCACGGCATCGGCGCCTACGGGGCGACCGGGCGGGGCACCGAAGACTACTGCAGGCGGGCCGCCGACATCACCGTCGGCACCTTCGGCAAGGCCTTCGGGGTCAACGGGGGATTCGTCGCCGGCTCGGCCGAACTGACCGAGGCCATCCGACAAAAGGCCGACACCTACATCTATACCAATCCCCTGAGCGTCGCCGACTGTGCGGCCGCCTCGAAGGCCCTGGAGATCGCCGACAGTGCGGAAGGTCTGGGCCTCCTGAAGCACCTCAAAGCACGCACCGCCCAATTCCGTCAGGGCATCACGGCCCTGGGATGGGAATCGATCGATGGCCCCCATCCGGTCGTGCCCCTGCTGGTACGGGACACCGAACGCACCAAAACCCTGGTTCGCCACTTCTTCGACAACGGCGTCCTGGTCGTCGGCCTGGCCTTTCCGGTCGTTCCCAAGGGCGACGACACCATCCGGGTGCAGATCAACGCTGCGCACACCGAGGCGGATGTTGAGGAGGCCCTCGAGGTGTTGAAGCGATTCGTATAACGAAATAAACGCAAAGACGCAAAGACGCAAGGGCGCAAGGGCGCAAGGGCGCAAAGAAAAAGATGACAGAAAACGAAATCAGCAAAGTTGTCGTTGAGGCTTCTGTCGAGGTTCACAGAACACTCGGTGGGCCAGGATTGCTTGAGAGCGTTTACGAAGAAGCCCTTGCCCACGAACTGGGACTTCGGGGATTGAAAATCGAACGTCAGAGAGGAGTCCCCATTGTCTACAAGGGTATTCGCCTTGCCGGAGGACTCCGATTCGACCTTCTTGTCGAGGACAAGGTCATCGTCGAGTGCAAAGCGACTCGAGAAGACAATCCTATCTTTGAGGCTCAGGCTCTGACCTACCTCCGCCTGATGGACCTCAGGCTGGCCCTGGTGGTCAATTTCGGAAGACAACTGGTAAAAGACGGCATCCATCGTATCGTAAACCGCCTCTGAGAATTCCCAAGAGTTCTCTTTATTTCTCTTCTTTGCGCCTCTGCGTCTTTGCGCCTTTGCGTTATCTTCCTTTCCCTTGCGTCTTTGCCTCTTTGCGGCTTTGCGTTCCT
>JBDLIO010000307.1:0-4302 GCA_039714865.1 Acidobacteriota bacterium
GCCCTGACCCAGGTCACGCTGATCATGTGGATCTCCCTGATCTTCTCGCCCCTGCTCGGCGCCGCCATCGACCGCGTAGGGCGCCCGGCGGCCTGGATTTTCGGTGGCTCGGTATTGCTGGCCCTGATCCTGGGAATGATGGCCACCGAGAGCATAGGCCCCTCTTTTGCCATGGTGCTGGTCGGTCTGTGCGCCGCCGCAGTTCCCACGGCGTCCTATGCCCTGCCCGCCCGGCTGGTCCCTGCCTCCCGGGTCGGCTTCGCATTCGGTTTCATGACGGCCTTCTCCAATCTTGGGACCGTCTGGGGTCCAGCCGCCGCAGGCTGGATCCTCGACGCATCGGGTGACTGGTTCTTGATGTGGATTGTCCTGGCCGCCATCGCAGGTCTCGGTGCGGGTGCAGCAACCCTGGTCAGGCCGAAGGCCGCATGAAGAAAGAAGGAACCTGGGGCAAGATCGTCCGCCACCCGGCGACCTGGGTATCGACCACCTACTTCGGCCAGGGCTACCCCTACGCCGTAGTCCACCAGCTGGCCGAAGCCATCTTCAAGGAGATGGGCGCCAGTCTGCAGATGATCGGCCTGACCTCGCTCTTTCACCTGCCGTGGAACCTCAAGTTCCTCTGGGGGCCCTTCCTCGACCGCTACGCGACCAAGCGCTCGTGGCTCGTGCGGATCGAGATCGTCATCACCGCGATCCTGGTGCTGCTGGCCCTGTCGACGACCCTGAGTCACGTTCTGATCACTTCGTCGGTCCTTTTCATCATCCTGGCATTCTTCGCCGCCACCCATGACATCGCGATCGACGGCTATTACCTCGAGGCCCTCGACACAGACGGTCAGTCAAAATATGTCGGTTTCCGTGCGATGGCCTTCCGGTGGGCGGTCTTCCTGATCGCCGGTCCGGCCTTTGTGATCTACGGCCGCTGGGGATGGTTCCCGACCCTGCTTGTCGTCGCCCTGGTGATGCTGCTCTTGACGTTGTACCACCTGGTTTTCCTCCCTCGAATCGAGAAGCAGGAACGGACCTTCGCGGATCTCTTCTCGAGGATCTTGACCTTCAAGACCCTGCTGATCGGCATCGTTGTCGCTCTTGTCGTCGCGGGCGTCAAGGTCACCATCAGCTCCGATCCTATCCAAGAGACCATCGCAGCCTCCCCGACCCTGAGCACGATCTCACCCAGCGGGTGGATCGGCCTGTTCCTGCTCTTCTCCCTGCTGGTGCTGCTGGCCTTTGTGCCCCTGCTCAAACGCCGCCTGTCGGAAAGCCGGTCCTACTACGCCGGCGCCTTCGTCGATTTCCTCGACCAGCCCCGCATCGGCGTCATCCTCGGCTTCGTCATTTTCCTGCGCACCGGCGAGTCCTTCCTGCTCAAGATGCGCTATGCCTTTTTGCGCGAGATCGGCATGACGCCCGAACAGTTCGGCTGGGCCAACAGCGTCGCCATCTGGGCGATGATCGGCGCGACCATGCTCGGCGGATGGGTGATCGCAAAATACGGACTCAAGCGCTGGATCTGGCCGTTCGTGCTGGCACAAAACACCCTCAACCTGCTCTACATGGCTCTGGCGGGGCGCTACGAGCACCTGGTCGGCCATCCTGAACTGGGCCTGCCCAACTTCACGATCCTGACCGGAGTCATCACGCTGGAGAACATAGGCTCCGGCTTCGGCACCGCGATCTTCATGGTCTACCTGATGCGCTGCTGCAAACCGGGCCATAAGGCGGCCCACTACGCCATCCTCTCCGCCCTGATGAGTGTCAGCTTTACGCTCTCCGGGGTCTTGAGCGGTTTCATTGCCGACGCCTGGGGCTTCGAAACGTACTTTGCCTTTACGTTCGCCGCCACCGTGCCCGGCATGGCGTTGATCTTCTTCCTTCCGTATCTGGACGGGAAAAGCGCCTCGGACGTTGGGTAAGCGTAGGAGGTCGAAGGGGTCAAAAAGGTCGAAGAGGTCAAAAGGGCCGTAGAGATTGAAAAACGACCGTCGGTCGGGAAAGTGCTCAGCCTTGTAATTTGAAAGTCGACGTTAATATTCAACGTGCGAGCGGCTTTTCTTCAGCACCCAAACTCGATCGCTCGTCAAACAAATCGCAGTCCAACCGTCCGTGCGATGACCTCTTGGACCCCTTCGACCGTTTCGACCTTTTTGACTCTTGAACTCTTCGACCCTTTGACTCGTCAACCCCCTACTGCCACGCCGAGGTGTCGCCGGTTTCAAACCCGTCGGCAAACAGCGGCGGGTTGACGGCGGGTACGTGCATGACGATGCAGTGGACGGCGCCGGAAGCAGTGATGACATCCGAACAGTCGACCGGCACGATCTGCCGATCTGGATAGATCGCCTCAAAGGTCGCCACGGCCTCGGCGTCCTCATCAGCGTAGCCGGCATTGGCGTTGGCAAACTGACACGCGAGAACGACCTCGTTGAGGATGACCGAGTTGGTGTAGGTGTAGTGATAGCCGGAACGCCAGCCGGGAGTCCGGTGGACCGTGTAGCCCCTCCCCTCGAGCAGGGTCACGGCATCCTCGGTCACTGTGTGAACCTCCGTATCGCTGACCGGATATTCACCGATGATCACCTCACGATCGGCCACCGGCAGCATCCACATGTCGATGTGTTGCGTCGAGTCGTACCACGAAGGGAAAGGCGGCATGATCGTCAGATCGAGACCTTCGTAGTCCATGAAGAGGTCTTCGACATCTTGTGCCGTCAACCCGTAGTTCTCGTCGAGGATCAGTTCGGTCATGAAGGCTTCGCCGTCACCGAAGAGGTGGAAGTTGCCGCCGCCGTGCACCAGAGGGATGTCGTACTGCGGCTCGGACCAGAGTGGCGCAAGGAAGTCCGTGAACGCGTCATCGTTGGGTCGGTTTCGGTTGTAGGTGTGGTCGACGATGGCCCTCGAGCCGTCTTCCGCGATAAACCGAGGGCCGTAATCCCGGATCCACACGCTATCGGCATAATAGACAATGAACTCCACCTGGTCCATATCGGCGCCGCCGCCGGACAGAACCGCCGTCGCCGAAGACTGCTGGCTCGCGCCCGACACAAGAACCCAAACGGTGGCATCGGTCCCCGTGGTCACCGCCACCGTCATCTCGGTCAGCAAATCATCCGGCCATCCCCACCTGATCAACATGCCGTCGTTGAGTTCGTACTCCGCCGGCGTTCTCACAGTTCCGGAGGGCACATCCCGGGACAAAAACTTCGACCAGTCAAAAACCGGAACGGTCTCCCCCGGCGCCAGGCCCCGAGGCAGAGGATTGGGATCGTCGTCGACGATCGAATCCAGGTATTCCTGAGGCACCCTCTTGGCCTCACCGGCGCCAAGCAGTCCCGGAACCATACATGCGATCACCAACACAAAAACCCAACGATGCATCAACGCCTCCAAACGCGAGACAGGATAGCGCAATAACGTAGGTCGAAGAGGTCTAAGGGGTCAAAAGGGTCGCAACAAGGAACACGGATCTCCAGATCCAAAAGGCCACTGTTGGGAGGGAACCGTTGGGAGCCGGGCAGAAAGCACACGACTCCGATCGTGCATTGGTTTCCAGCGCTCGAGTGGTTTACTCCTCAGTTTCTCAACTCTTGTTGCGCGCCAAACCGGCGTCGCACTCTGACCATCCGTGCGATGACCTCTTCGACCTCTTCGACCTCTTTGACCTCTTTGACCCCTTAGACCCTCACACTCTTCAACTCTTCGACCCCTACTGCCACGCCCCCGTATCCCCCGACTCGAACCCGTCGGCGAAGAGGGTCTCCGGCCCGGTCCAGCCCGCCAGACGGGCCATCAGCCACCAGGTCGCTCTGCCCTTGAGCACACAGTTGAGGTTGGCCTCCGAGGGGCTGTCGGAGTGGGCACAACCCGAACATCCGTCATACCCGTCAACGCCACTGCCCGTCGTCAATTGGGCCAATTCGGAGTTTGGGTTGGCAGCAATCCACTCAACGGCCCAGTTGCCACCCGAATAGTCCAAATTGTCCCACATCGCCAGATCCCAGAAGTAGGTCCTGTCAGGATCGTAGGCCTCGATATCGGCAAAGTCGAACAGGATGCGGCCGTGATCGGCGCAGTGCTGCCGGATCAACTGATTGTTGTAGTGCACGCGGTTCGGCGTCATGTCTTCGCCCTGGCCTGCGGCATGACCGGTCATGAAGACAAAATCAACGTCCGGGTACTCCGCAATCAGAATCTCCATATTGTCGACGTAGAGTTGGGCGTCATGCCAGTCGATCGAACACCACGACCACATGATCACATTGATGTGGGCGTTGGCCGGGAGGTCGAGGAAATCCC
>JBDLIO010000308.1:0-4296 GCA_039714865.1 Acidobacteriota bacterium
CATCGCCCAATGGACGGAACCCTGGGATATTCGCGCCAAAGAGGGTTATTTCATTGTCGGGGTCAATTCAGACGGTCTTACACGGCTTGAGAACACGGGAATTCCGATCGAGATCGACGCGAAGAAGACCGCCGAGGTCTGCGCACCGCATTTCAGACTGCCCGGCCAGAGGAGCGGCATCCCCGGCTATCCCTGCTACCGCACCGTCGAAGAGACCCTCGCCACGGCCGCCCAGCTGGCGGTGGACTACCCGACCCTGGCCCAGTGGATCGACGTAGGCGACAGCTGGGAAAAGACCGAACCCGGCGGCAACGACGGCTACGACATGATGGTCCTCAAATTGACCAACTCACAGGTCACCGGCACACCGACCGGTGACGGCCAGGGCAAGCCGGTCTTCTTCGCCACCTCGGCCATTCATGCCCGTGAGTACACGACCGCGGAGCTGGCCACCCGATTTGCCGAGTACCTTCTGGGCAATTACGGCGTCGATGCCGACGTCACCTGGCTTCTTGACGAACACGAGATCCACCTGATGCTCCAGACCAACCCCGACGCCCGCAAGCATGCCGAGGCAGGCGCTTATTGGCGCAAGAATACCAACGAGAACTACTGCGGGGCGACTTCATCATCTCGGGGCGCCGATCTCAACCGCAATTTCAACTTCCAGTGGAATTGCTGCGGCGGGTCCTCCGGTGATCCATGCTACGAGACCTACCGTGGTCCGGCCCCCAGCTCCGAGCCTGAAACTCAAAGCGTCGAGAATTACTGCCAAGCAGTCTTCCCCGATCAGAGGGACGACGCATTGCACGCACCCGCGCCTGAAGACGCGACCGGACTCTACATCGACATCCACAGCTCCGGCGAACTGATCCTCTGGCCCTGGGGCTTCACCTCCACGGTCGCACCGAACGGGATTCAGATGCAGACTCTCGGACGCAAAATGGCCTATTTCAACGGGCACGATCCTTCGCAGGCCATCGGTCTCTACCCAACCGACGGCACGACTGGCGATTTTGTCTACGGAGATCTCGGTGTCGCCGCATACACCTTCGAACTGGGCACGACCTTCTTTCAGGACTGCGACTACTTCGAATCAACGATCCTCCCCGACAATCTCCAGTCCCTGATCTACGCCGCCAAGGTTCCGCGCACGCCCTACCTGACCCCATCCGGGCCTGAAGTCCTGGACCTCAATTCCCAGGGCGGCGCCTTTGTGGCCCCCGGGGACCCGATCGATGTCACCGCGACCGCCGACGACACGCGTTTCAACAACTCAAACGGAACGGAACCGACCGGCACCGTCGCCGGCGCCCGCTGCAGTTTCGACGCGGCCCCGTGGACCGATCCCGCTCCGGCCTTCGTCGCCTTGGCAGCCACCGACGGCGCCTTTGACGCCGGTATCGAAGCCGTCGAGCAATCGATCGACACCACCGGGCTGACCGACGGCCGCCACACCCTCTACTGCCAGGCCCAGGACGACGCAGGGCAATGGGGCTCCGTTTCGGCCCTCTTCTTCTGGATCATGGATCCCGCCACGGCGCCCCACATTGCAGGGACCGTCACCTCCGCAGGAAACGGCGCGCCCCTGGAGGCCGAGATCACAGTCGGCAGCATCAGTTCCGTTGTCTCCGATCCGGCGACCGGCGCCTACGATGTGATGGTGCCCGAAGGCGTCTACACCGTCACTGCCACGCCGACCGGTCCGGACCATGGCAGCGCCACCGTAACCGATGTCGCAGCGGTCACCGGCTCGACGACGACGGTCGACTTCCAGCTGCAACCATTCGAGGATTCCCTGTTCGACGACGCCGAGAGCGGCAACCAGGGCTGGACCGCCCAGAGCCCCTGGGCCCTGACCACCGAGGCGGCACACTCCCCGACCCACAGCTGGACCGACAGCCCCGGTGGAAACTACGGGGATGACACTGACGCCTCGCTGATATCACCCCTATTGGACCTCTCCAACGTCGAGAACGTGGAACTGCGGTTCTTTCACACCTACGACACCGAGTCGGGATATGACTATGCCATCGTCGAGTATTCGACCGATGGAGGATCAACCTGGTCCGAGGCCACACGGTGGGACGGTTCCAATGCCGGGTGGGAAGAAGTCGTTCTGCAGCTTCCCGGCCTGGATGCCGCAGCCCAGGCTCGGTTCAGATTCCGGCTCGATTCTGACTATATTTACAACTATGACGGCTGGCATATCGACGATATCACCGTGCGTGGAACAGCGAACGACCCGCCCTTTTTCGCTGACGGCTTCGAGAGTGGTGATACCGATGGGTGGGACGCCACCACGCCGTAAACAGTGGCGGCGACAGCAACCGGAAACAGCGACCGCGTCAGTTGACCGGGACGGCGACGGCGTCCGTCAACCGGGACTGCGACCGCGACCGTACAGTCGATGCCGACGCCCAAACCCCAGAGCGTGCAAACCCTCAGACGGGGTGTGTCAGTCTCTTCCCACGGTCCCCGGGCAGATGATCCGATGGGGCAGACGTCGCGGACCGTGGGGAGACTGATACCCCTGCGGCGAGCGCCTCAGCGATCGAGTGTTGGCATCAGGGCCTTAGGCCGGGGCTGAGGATCAGGGACTGGGACAGGATCAGGGGCAGGGTCAGGGACTGGGGCAGGGGCCGGGGCAGGATCGCAAGGTCTATTCGCGCCCCACCGTTCCGATCGCCTGGAGGACGAATGGGCTGGGCCCTTGATGGCCGGGCGGCGATGATCGTTTTCGTGTTGTTCATTTGGTTTTTGGAATAACGGAGGAGAAAAGCGGTGTCAAGGGCAAGCCTACCGGTCGTCGGACGACCCTTGACACCGCTTTTACCCCCATTTGGGAATGCCCATGAACAACACGAAAACGATCGCGCCTTCCCCGCAGTCCAACAGCAACCTCCACGCCCTGGAACTCGCCCTCCAGGCATCGTTCGAATACCTGGACCCGGTATACCTTCTTGCGGTATAGTAGTTCTGGATGGCAATACAGGGATTCACCAATAAGGCTGTTGGGCATTTTTTTCTCACGGGTGTCATCCCAAAGCGCGCCGGCTGGGCCAGCCTCTCAAAGGTCGCCGCGAGGAAGTTGGACATGTTGGACTTTGTCGACCAATTGAGTGATTTGGCGTCACCCCCGGGAAATCGCCTTGAAGCATTGAAAGGTGACCTTGGCGGCTATCACAGTATTCGGATCAATGACCAGTGGAGGGTTATCTTCCGTTGGATGGAATCCGGCCCGACTGATGTGGACATCCGCGACTACCATTGAGGGAACTATGAAGAGAACTAGAGAACCGACAAGTCCCGGCGAGATTCTCCGAGAGGAGTTCCTGGCCCCCCTTGGCATGACCCAGAAACAGCTCGCGGATCACCTCGGCTGCGATGTGAAGGTGGTCAACCGGCTGGTCAACGGGCGAACGTCGGTATCGGCCGAGATGGCCTTGAAACTTGGCGCCACGTTCAGAACGTCAGCCGGCTTTTGGTTGAACGCCCAAAAGGCAACCGATCTTTTTCGGGCGGAACAGACAGTGACGAGGCTACCGGCGCCTGTGCTGAAAGCCAGTTAAGGAAACCAGCTTCAAAAAACCGCGTCAGGGACCGCGTCAGTCGACCGGGGCCGGGCCCGCGACAGGGACCGTTAACAGCACCCGCGCCCGGAACGACGCCGACGCCCAACTCCGAGAGCACCCAAAACGCATAAACGGGTGTGCCGGGTGCGCCCTCTCTTCACCGGGCAGAACTCCCACCCAAATCGTCGATGCGAAGAAGGGCGTCACCGGGCACCCTCGGCGGTGCAGTCAGCAATCGAGTCTCGGCCAACGGAGTAGGCCGCCGAGGTCATTTTCCTCAAGGGCGAGATTCTCCCGATTTCTGTTCTGTCGCCCTTGAGGAAAATGCACCGAGCGGGGGCGCGCTCGCGCGACCCCGAAGGCCGGGGTTGATTCACAGGATCAGGGGCCGGGGCTGGGGCAGGGGCAGGGACTGGGGCAGGGGCCGGGGCAGGATCGCAAGGTCTATTCGCGCCCCACCGTTCCGATCGCCTGGAGGGCGAACGGGCTGGGCCCTTGATGGCCGGGTGGCGATGATCGTTTTCGTGTTGTTCATTTGGTTTTTGGAATAACGGAGGAGAAAAGCGGTGTCAAGGGCAAGCCTACCGGTCGTCGGACGACCCTTGACACCGCTTTTACCCCCGTTTGGGAATGCCCATGAACAACACGAAAACGATCGCGCCTTCCCCGCAGTCCAACAGCAACCTCCACGCCCTGGAACTCGCCCTCCAGGCATCGTTCG